>CALZIC010000408.1 GCA_945787285.1 uncultured Desulfuromonadales bacterium | reverse complement strand
TTGTGACCTGGCCGTCGCCGATGCCGCGGTAGGGATAATTGCGGCGAACCCGCATCTGGGGGGCGCGGCTTTTGAGGGCCTTCTGCCAGCGCAGGCAGAAGGCCTTTTCCAGCGGCCGGGCCGGGTCGTAGAGCAGGCCGATGTCGGCATTGCGCACCTTGCCGTGCAGTTGCGGGGTAAAGGAGTGGATCGACAGGTGAATCACCCGTTTTCCCACGGCAATCAGTTCGGCCGCCTTCTCTTTCACGGTTTGGCGGTAGGGGTGGTAATAGTGGCGCAGGATTTCTTCCTTCTCTGGGGGCGAGAGGCTGTGGCTGAACTCGGAAAAGAGCCCGGGAGTGCCAGGGGAGCGGTTGAGGTCGACCAGCAGGCGGGTGACCTCGGCCGTTACGATCGGCGCGCCGAGTTCTGCGGCCAGCCTGCGGGCGAAAGGCAAAATGCCGAGGTCGTAGCCGCGATGGCTCTGCAACACTTTTTCGTGACCGGCAAAAAGGGGGCGCCAGCGGGCCGGCACCCGGTTGCCGCCATGTTCGCAGCTGATCAGGAAAGTGGACGTTTCAGTCATGCAACATGCTTCCCTCCGACAGCCTCCTAAAGCCACTTTTTTTTCTTGAAAAAGCACACCATCGCCCCGGCCAGAATCAGGATGACCACCCAGAACGCCCCGTACCCCCAGCGCCACTGCAGTTCGGGAATGTAGGCGAAGTTCATCCCGTAGATGCCGGCGAAGAAGGTCAGGGGGATGAAGATGGTCGCCATGATGGTCAGCACCTTCATCACCTCGTTCATGCGGTTGCTGATGCTCGACAGGTACAAATCGAGCATGCCGGAGAGCATGTCGCGGAAGGTCTCCACGGTATCGACCACCTGGATCGTGTGGTCGTACACGTCTCTGAAGAAGATATCGGTCCCTGTGGTAATCAGCGGCGATTCGCTGCGCTGCAGGCTGCTGATCACCTCGCGCAGGGGCCAGACCGACTTGCGCAGCATGATCATCTCCTTTTTCAGGTTGTGGATCTTGTGCAAAGTCTCCGGGGTGGGTCGATCGACCAGTTCTTCTTCGAGCTCTTCGATCTGGTCGCCGACTTTTTCCAGAACCAGAAAGTAGCTGTCGACCACCGAGTCGACCAGCGCGTAGGTGAGGTAGTCGGGGCCGAGTTTGCGGATGCGCCCACGCCCGCTGCGAAGCCTCTGTCTCACCCCGTCGAAGACATCCCCCTCTTTTTCCTGAAAGGAGGCGACCATATTGTCCCTTAAAATGATGCTGACCTGTTCGGTTTCGATCTGCCGTGACTCGTCGGCGAAAAAGAGCATTTTGAGCACCAGGAAGCAGAAATCTTCATGCTCTTCGAACTTGGGACGGTGGGCGGTGTTAAGAATATCCTCGGTTACCAGGGCATGCAGGCCGAAGCAGTGCCCGCATCTTTCCAGAACCTCGACCTGATGGATGCCGTCGATATTGAGCCATTGGGTTTTCGTTGGCGCCGGGCAGGGAAAATGTTCATCCGCCGACTCCAGGATCTGTTCGGAAAGGCTCTCTGCATCGTATTCGATAACGGAAATTCGCGTCTTTTCAACCTTCTGCTCGCCGACATGCACGAGGCTTCCCGGGGCCGCGCCGATTTTTCGGGAACTGATTCTGACGAGTCGAGATTTCATAGGGCATCTATCCTGGTGAGTAAGGCGGTGAAAGAGCTTCTTTATCAAGTTTACGGCGTTTTTTTGACGATGGCAATGAAAGGAAGGGGGGCTTTATCGCCTGAGAGTCCGGTTTCAGGGGAGGAGCAAAGCTCGGAACGGGCCTTGGTCGCCATATCTATTTATGACTCAGCGCGATTTTGAGGGCCGGAGGGGTCATCAGGGTGGTGACCACGGCCATGATGACCACGGCCGAAAAGAGATAGCGGATAACATCGGGGGCCGGCTCCGGCACCGAGAACAGGCCGGCTCGCAGGGCAATGTCGGCGATGACCAGTTCGACCGCGCCCCGGGCGTTCATGCCGGCACCGATAGCCAGGGAGTGACGGATCGAAAGGCCCGCTGCGGCCGCGGCGATTCCGGCGCCGAAAACCTTGCCCAGGGTGGCGATCACGATCAAGGCAATAACCGTTCCCGGGATGACCGTCAGCGCCGCGAGGTCGAGGTGGAGTCCGATCGAGGCGAAGAAGATAGGCGCCAGAAAACCGGCAGTCAGACCTTTGGTTTTGGTGAGAATACTGGCATAAACTTTGGGGTTGACGGTGCGCCGCCGGAAGTAGAGGCCTGCCATGAAGGCGCCGAGGATGAAATGCATCTCAAGGGCCTCGGCCAGCATCGCATAGCCTAAAGCGGCTATCAGCAGCATGCTGAACTCGAGCTCCTCGGCCTTGCACTTCTTCAGCAATTTGCCGATGCGGGGAAAGATGAAGTGCCCCACTCCCCCGGCGATGAGGAAGAAGAGGGCGACCTTGCCGCTGAGACCGGCCAGGCTTTGCAGGTCGGGGATGTTTCCTGTGTGGATAATGGCCGTCAAGGCGGCGAGCAGAACAAGACTGAGGGTGTCGTCGATGACCGCCGCCGAAACGATGATCTGGCCGACCCTTGATTCGAGCTTTCCCAGATC
>CALZIC010000407.1 GCA_945787285.1 uncultured Desulfuromonadales bacterium | reverse complement strand
ACAACGCCCTGCGGTGGTCGAACGCTGGAATGGGGCTATAATGTACCTGCGGGTAAAATAAGGAGGTTCTCCGATCCAGGGGCCGGGTGATGATGCGGGTTGGCAGAGTGAGGCGGCTGAGCAAGCAGGCTAGGTTCTTTATTCGCGGGTCGAACAAGGCGAAGGCGCCGAAGCGCCGCGGGCGCCTGGTGCGACTGTTGCCGATGATTTTGTGCGCCCTGCTGATCGGCACCCTTTCAGCCTTGGCCGGCGACGAGGAAGGGGCCTCCTTCGCTCAGGAGCGCAGGAGCATGGTGCGCCATCAGCTCGAGTCACGGGGGATCAGCGACCGGGCGACGCTGCGGGCGATGCAAACGGTCCCGCGCCACCTTTTTGTTCCCCCGCGGTATACCCGTGCGGCCTACCAGGACAGTCCCCTCCCCATCGGATACGCTCAGACCATCTCCCAGCCGTACATGGTGGCCTACATGACAGAGCAGGCCCGGCCCCGTGAAGGGCAGAGGGCCCTGGAGGTCGGCACCGGGTCGGGTTACCAGGCGGCGATTCTGGCCGAGGCGGGGGCGTCGGTCTTCACCATCGAAATCGTTCCCGAACTGGCCCGCAGCGCTGCCGAGCGGCTGGAGCGGCTCGGCTACAAGGGGATCAAGCTCAGGCAGGGGGACGGCTACTTCGGCTGGGAAGAGTACGCCCCCTACGACGTCATCCTGGTCACCGCCGCCGCCCAGTACATTCCGCCGCCCCTGCTGCAGCAGCTCAAGGTGGGGGGGCGGATGATCATCCCGGTCGGCTCCCCCTTCTCGGTGCAGACCCTGATGCTGGTTGAAAAGACGGAGCAGGAAGTCCGCACCCGCAGCCTGATGCCGGTCCGCTTCGTCCCCTTCCGGAGAACGGAATGAACCGGCGCGGGCCGTCCTTCTGGCGCCTGCACCTCGCCCTGGCTCTGCTCTCGGTCGCCATCATCGCCTTCCAGCTGGTGCTGATGCAGATCCTCTCCGGCGGCGGTGGTCAGTGCCGGCCAGCGACTGCTCGGCGGTTACGATACCTACCTGCTTTTTTTCGAGGCGGCACAGGCCGGCAGGCTGCTGCTGATCAACCTGCTGGTGGCCGTCCCTTTCTTTTTCGGGGCGCTGGCCATCGGGTTGATCCTGGTGCGCCACGTCGAACGGATCGGCAGCCTCTATTTCGCCAACCTGCTCGGTTCGGGGCTGGGCGGAGTGGTGGCCGTCATCCTGCTCGGGTTCTTCGCCCCCGAGCGCCTGCCGGCGCTGGTCGCCCTCTTTGCCCTTGCTGCTGCCTTTTTGCTAGTGCGCTACAGAGAAAAGGCGCACCGATTGGCCGCCTGGTGCACCCCCCTGACAATCGCTGTTTTCCTCCTGGTTCCTCCCTCGCTGAAACTCTCCGAGTACAAAGATTTGCAGGGGGCCCTCAACCTGCCGGGCGCAAAAATCGTCGCCCGTCGCGACAGTCCCTACGGTCAGGTTCATCTCGTCACCGGGGCCGCTCTGCGCCACGCCCCGGGACTGAGCCTGGCCTACCCGGGGCAGGTTGCTCAGCAGGACGCGGTCTTCAGCAACGGCAACTGGTTCGGCGCCGTCCCCTCGAGCCCAGCCGGCGGCGAATTGTCCCCTCTCGATTTCACCACCTCGGCCCTCCCCTACACGTTGAAGGGCGCCGGGAACGTTCTGGTCCTTCATTCCGGCTCCGGGGAGGAGGCGCTCAGGGCCCTTGCCCGAGGAGCCGACCGGGTGGTGGCCGTGGAACCCCACCGTGCGGTCCTCGCCCTGCTTGATGATCACTACACCGACGGCCTTTCGGGGCCCTGGAAAGAGAGGCTTGAGCGCGTCACCCTCGAGCCGAGAACCTGGCTCGCCACCGACACTGATCGGTATGACCTGATCGTTTTGCCTACGGTCGGCGTCTTTGGCGGAGCCGTCGGCCTCGGTGCCCTGCTGGAGCAGCATATCTATACCAGGGAGGCCTTTGCCGAAATCTGGAATCATCTGGAGACCGACGGCCTGTTCAGCGTCACCGCCTGGATCGACTACCCGGCCCGCTCTCCCCTGCGGCTGGCAGCGACCCTGGCCGAAATGCTCGAAGCAGAGGGGCTCGAGAAGCCGCGGGCGCATATCGCAGCGGTGCGCAGCTGGGGGACCCTCACCTTCTGCGTCAAACGCAGCCCTTTCAGCCGCGAAGAAACGGCGATCGTTCGCGACTTCAGCCGGCGGATGCTCTTTGACCCGGCCCTGCTGCCGGAGCTGCGCCCCGAAGAGCGCCAGCGCTACAACCTGCTGCAGGACCCGCGCCTGCTCGACGACCTCGAGCGGCTCTTCGGCCCGGACCGCGAGGAGCTTTACCCCTGATCGTGATTCTCACCTTTTTCCAGGCGGCCATCGCCGCCCTGGTTCTGATCCTCCTGCCCCTGTTCCGCCTCGGCTGGCGCAGAGGGCACCGCCTCGGCACCCTGCTCTACTTCGGCGGCCTGGGCCTCGGCTACATGCTGGTGGAGATCGTCCTCATCCACCGCTTCGTCCTCTATCTCGGCACCCCGGTCTACGCCGCCGCCGCGGTGATCACCGCGGTGCTGGTCTTCTCCGGCGCCGGCAGCTACTCTTCGTCCCGCTTCGAAGCCCTGCCTGCCGCCCCGCGCATCGCCGCTGCCCTGGTGGCGATCCTCCTTCTGGTCTATACCCTTTTTCTTCCCCCCCTTCTGAGCGGCAGCATCGGCCTGCCTATGGCCTGGAAGTTCCTCTACTCCCTGCTCCTTCTGGCGCCGCTTTCCTTCGCCATGGGCTTTCCCTTCCCCCTGGGGCTGGTCCATCTGGCCCGCCGCAGCGAGGCCGACGTCCCCTGGGCCTGGGGAATCAACGGCTGCCTGTCTGTCCTCAGCAGCGCCCTGGCCACCATGATTGCGGTAGAGGCCGGCTTCTCCATCGTCCTGCTGGTGGCCGGCGGGGCCTACGCCATTGCGGCGGTGTCGGCGATAAGGGGGCGGGTGGGATAGGATGTTGCCATTTCTGTCCAAGGATCAGGGCGGAAGTAAACAGAGTAAAAGCAAAAAAGCCAAGCCTGGCACCGGCGTTCGGGTAGAATGGGGGTATGACCGAGCCATCAAACCTCATTATCGCGGCCATGACCCGCAACCGGGTGATCGGCCGGGATCGCACCCTGCCCTGGTCTCTGCCGGAGGATCTCGCCCTGTTCAAGCGCCTGACCCTCGGCCACACGGTGCTGATGGGGCGCCATACCTTCGCATCGATCGGCCGGCCGCTTCCCGGGCGCCGCAACCTGGTGGTCAGCCGCACCCTGGGGGCGACCCCCGGGGTGGAAGTGTGCCGCAGTTTCGAGGCGGCGCTGGAGGCCGCACACGTCGATGAGCGCAAACTTTTCTTTATCGGCGGAAAAAGCATCTACCGCCGCGCCCTGGCTCTGGCCGAGGCCATGCACATCTCGTGGATACATCAGGAGTACCCCGGCAACGTCTTTTTCCCCGATTTCGATCTGGACGCGTGGCAGGCCGAATCGACGGAAGAATATCCCGCTTTTACCCACGTTTACTACCTTCGCAAGCGCAGGCTTGCTTGCGGAAAACCCCCGGGGCATCGGTCCAGGGGGTGAATAATCCGGCCGCGTTCCCGAGCTCCTCCTTGCGGGCGATCATCAGCGCCCCGCCCGGGCGCAGCGCGGTTGCAAGCCTTTCGGCGGCGGCCAGCCGGCGACGACCCCGGAAGTAGGTGAAGGCCAGGTAGCGGCAGCAGACCAGGTCGATTCCCTGGGGCGGCGGGTCTTCTAGCAGGTGATGCCGGGCAAAGCGCACCAGCTGTTTCACCGGCTCGGCCAGCCGCCAGCGGCCTTCTCCCTGCTCTTCAAACCAGTCCCGAAGAAGCGGCCTGGGCAACTCCCGCAACGAGCCGTGGTCGTAGAGCCCTTCGCGGGCGCGCTCCAGGCTGGCGCCATCGATGTCGGTAGCGAGAATGTCCACCTGCCGGCCGGGAAATCGCGGCAGTACTTCACTCAGCCAGATCAGGGCCAGGGTATAGGGCTCCTCGCCCCCGCAGCATCCGGCGCTCCACAGCTTGAGGGGCTCGCCGGCCGACTTTTCCATCAGCAGCTGCGGCAGAACGGTGGCGGTCAGGGGTTCCCATCGTTCGCGCTCGCGGAAAAACCGGCTGACCGTGACCCGCATCCGGTCGCAAAGGCCCGCCGCCTCGTTCGGGTCGCTGCGCAGGCGCTGCAGATAGGCGGCGTAATCGGCCAGGCCCAGCTCGCGAATCCGTTTTTCGATGCGGCGGCGGGCGTCACGGCGGCGGTATTTGCGCCATTCCAGATCGAGGGGCGGGCAGGCCTGCTTGAGAAATTGGTGGTAATGCATGGGCAGAGCCATGAAGCTTGAATGTTGTGTTGGTTTCAGCCGGCTTACTGTCCGACCCGGTGGAGATCGGTTGTTATACTTTACCCCAAGGAGTGGGGAGTCGCTATGGGAGGGGGCGTTTGATGGTCGTTGACGGATGGGAGAAAAAAGAGGACGGTCGGGCTGTAGTCGTCACTACTGCCCGGCCGTCCATTTTGTCTGCCAGGAACCGGACCCTCCCCTCGGCCCCTGGCAGGGTAAAATTACCACGCAGGATACCAGCGAACAAGCAAAGATGATGGCGTCGCAAAAAGTCCGCCCTACTGCGTTACAGTGGTTTTTCAGGACCTCGACATACGACATGTATGGCTTCGCCCCTGAAAAACCACTAAGCCTTGCAGGACGAAATTTTCGCTTCGCCATCGCAGGAGTTTTTGCGAGCGCATCAAACCTGAAAGGTGTAGCGGGCCCAATTTTGACTTAAAATGTTAACTATTGTACAATGACTATGTGTTTAGCAGGGAAGCTGGACGCAGCTTCCTTTTTTGCCCTGGGGACCTACCCTCCTGGTTTCCAGGGTTTTTTTTGTCGTAAAAATCCCTCCGTAAA
>CALZIC010000406.1 GCA_945787285.1 uncultured Desulfuromonadales bacterium | reverse complement strand
GACCGATTCTCAGGTAATGTCGCCCCTGGACTAGGGTGCCGTCCTTGAGCCACTTGTACACGGTGGTCCGGCCGACCTGCAACCGGGCGGCGAATTCGTCAATGGTCAGCATTTCTATGGGGAAGTCTGGTGGCATTGGGAGGCCTCGGCGGTAGCGGAGGAGGGGGGTGCTCCCGGGAAAACTTCCCAGGAGCGCCCGCTGATCAGCAGATGGCCATGAGGGCTAGTTGACTGACAGCCTGTCCCCGAAATCGGCCATGAACCGGCTCAAGGCCTTTTCCCATCCGGGGAGGGGGTCATTCAAGTCATCAGCGAAGACGTTGACGGTAAGTTTGAGCCGGGCCAAAGTCTCCTCTTTTGAATCGAAAACGTCCACCCTTCTGTTGGCTGACTCGAGATGAAATGTCACGCCCGTCCTCAAAATATAAAAATAGATGACCTCCCTGATCCATTTTGGATTGGAAAGGGTGAGCGCAACTTTCTCCCGATTTATTTGCCAGGCAAGGGTGATCGTGGGATAACGATAGTTCCACTGTATTCCGAAGTGATCCATAAGTTCTTCGGCTTGTTCCAGAGTCTCTGCTGAAAGAATTTTTTTAATCTCTGCCTTGATCCGGGTCCTGTCATCCGGCCTGATGTTATCTCGCCAGACGCGTACCATATGGGTCAGGTAGAATTGGGTTTGGGCACCGGGAAAGATCATCTCCAGGGCAGCTTCGAGTCCTTGAATCAGTTCTGTCGTTTCGCCCGTGCGTGCGATCAGGATATTCTGAATGCCCCTGTTTTTTAATTCACCAAGGGTCCTCCACCAAAACTTCTCCTGGGCGGGTTCCCATACCCACGTCCCTAGAATGGACTCGCGTCCTTCGAGACCTATCCCCAGACAGATGACCAAGACTTTTTCATGGATCATGCCTTTCTCCCTGACCCGAACCCAAAGTTTGTTGAAACGCACTATGGGATAGGTTTTATTCAACGACCTGGAAAAATAGTTATTCGCGGCATCGATGGCCGAGCGGTAGAGAGTGTCGATGACGGACCCAGGAACATAGGTCTCGTATTCTTCCCCAATGTATTTCTGGACTTCTGCGGTTGAGTAACCAATACTGCAATGACGGAGAATCTCATTCTTTAAAAGTAACATCTTCTTTTTCCCCGACCCAACTGTAGTCACAGCAAAAAGCGTCAACGGTTTCGAGTATTCTTGTCGGTTCAATTGACAGGGGCATGGACTTCATCATGTTCTCCTAGGATATGGAAAATTTCTGGTGATTTCTGTGTTGGGATCCTGATGCGCCCTAGGCGGTTATGGTGGCCGTGGCAGAGGGGAGCCTCTGCCGCTTTCGCGCCACACTGAGGGTAACTGTGCCACCCCTTCGAGGGCCTCTGGTTCTAGGCTGAACGCTGCCGCTTTCGCGCAGGTTGGCCATGATCGGGCGCTTGTCGGGCCGGTTCTCCAGGCTCCGGTTGAGCTGGGAGAGGGCAATCACCGGTACGTCCAGCTCCATCGCCAGCTGTTTGAGCCCGCACGATATTTCGGCCACCTCCTGCTCCCGATTGCGCTCCTTGCCCTTCAGGCTGCGCATCAGCTGAAGGTAGTCCACCACGATCAGACCGATATTCTCTTGATGCTTCAACCGACGCGCCCTGGCACGGAGTTCCGCGATCGACAGCACCGGGGTGTCGTCCACAAAAACAGGAGCGCGGTAGAGGTTCTCACCCTGCTCAGACAACCGGGAGGAGTCCTCGGGGGCAAGTTTGCCCAGGCGCGCTTTGCCCGAATCGACCTCGGCCAGAGAGCAGAATCCCCACTCGGTCACTTCCTCCTTGCCCATTTCCAGGCTGAACAGCAACACCGGCAAGGGGTGTCGCCACGCAGGGAGAGATTGAGGAGGATGATGAGCACCAAGGCGCTTTTGCCCATAGCCGGGCGGGCCGCGATGATGTACCGTTTTTTCGGCATCAGTCCCCCCAGTAGGCGATCGAGGAGAGGAAAGGCGGTGGCTTGACCCCGCAATTCCCCTGTTGCCTGTTCCAACTGCTTGAAGACGGATGGCAAGACCGAGCGGATGTGGATGGGGCCGCTACCGGAGATTTTCCTGACCCCATGATGGCAGTTTCGGCAAACGCTATCAGGGCCTCTTCAATATAAAAGCTTGGTTTCCTTGATCCTCGGTTTTTCCCCCTTCTTATTTTTTAGGCACTGAATCTTAAGGGAAAGGAATTATGGATATGCTCTTCCCGGAGCAAATTTTTCCCCCTTACCTATAAAACTCATCTCTCCGGGATCATTTTTGCCTAAAATTCTCGAAGAAAAATTGTCTGTGCATTTTTGTTTCTGGAAATTTCAGATGGGCTGATAAGAAAAGACAGGCCGCGGGTATCTTTTTTGGGGTGGTTCACCAAATCCATCATGAAGGGAGAATTTATCCCATGTCCGAAAGACGCTGGGGAAATCGAGCAAACCATGTCTGACGCAGTAAAATACAACGAATCCCTCTGTGGTGAGTTGCGCAAGATCATCCATGTCGACATGGATGCCTTTTTCGCTGCTGTTGAGCAGCGTGACAATCCTCAGTTGCGTGGCAAGCCGGTAGTGGTCGGCGG
>CALZIC010000405.1 GCA_945787285.1 uncultured Desulfuromonadales bacterium | reverse complement strand
CATCGACGGTGAGACGGCCAAGGATTTCGATGATGCCGTCGCTGTCGCCCGCGAAGAGGGGGGAAGGATTCGGCTCTGGGTCGCCATCGCCGATGTCGGCCACTACGTTGCCGAAGGGGGCCCCATCGACAAGGACGCCTACGAGCGCGGGACAAGCGTCTATTTCCCGGGGCGCTGTATCCCCATGCTCCCAGAAGCGTTAAGCAACGGCATCTGCTCCCTCAACCCCGACGTCGATCGCCTCGCCATGACGGCCGAGATGGTTTTCGACTCCAACGGTACCCGCATGGAAAGCCGCTTCTACCCCGCCGTTATCCGCAGCCGGGCACGGTTGACCTACACGCAAGTTCGCGATATGTTAGAGGCGCCTGACGGGGCGGCACCTGAAAACTACCAATCCCTTTTTCCTGACATCGAGGTGATGAAGGAGCTGGCCTCCAGGCTGATGGAGATGCGCCGTCGCCGTGGCAGCCTCGATTTCGACCTCCCCGGAACGGAGGTTGTTCTTGGCCTGCTCGGGCAGCCGGAAGACATTGTCCGGGCCGAACGTAACATCGCTCACCGCATCATTGAGGAATGCATGCTGGCCGCCAATGAGGCGGTAGCGACATTTCTAACCGAGCGGACCATCCCGTTTCTGTATCGCATTCACGAGCCTCCCGATTTAGAGAAGGTCCAGGCCTTTCAAACCTTTGCCGCTCACTTCAATTACGGCTTGGTGGTCGGGGAAACCGGCGTCGATCCCCATCGGCTTCAGCAACTGCTCAACGAGATCGAGGGAAAGCCGGAGGAAAAACTTCTCAACCACGTGCTGCTGCGCAGTATGAAGCAGGCCAGCTATTCGGCCGACAATGCCGGTCATTTCGGTCTGGCCGCCGATCTCTACTGCCACTTTACCTCTCCCATTCGTCGCTATCCGGATCTGGTGGTGCATCGCATGCTGAGGGAAGTCTTGAAAAAGGGAGGGATGTCCGACAGCCGAAAAACGTCACTGCAGCAGCGCTATCACAAGGTGGGGGAGCAGACTTCCCAGCGTGAACGGCGGGCGATGGAGGCGGAGCGGGAAATTATCGACCTGAAAAAATGTCAGTTCATGACCGGTCGGGTCGATGACGAATTTGAAGGGCTGGTGGCCAGCGTTCAGCCGTTCGGCTTGTTTGTCGAACTGAACGATATTTTTGTCGAGGGCCTGGTTCACATATCGAGCCTGTCTGATGACTTTTATCATTACGAAGAGGAGTTGCACCGCCTCGTCGGAGAGCACCGCCGGAGGATTTTCCAGGTAGGCGAACCGGTCAAGGTGAGGGTGGCCGGGGTGAACCTGGCCCGCCGTGAGATCGATTTTGTGCTGGCCGATATCGAACCCGCTCGTAAAAACACCAGGCGTTGACAGGAACAAAATCCTTAGAATCAAAGTCAAAAGCATTCTCACGCGGAGACGCAGAGACGCAGTAAATCAAAAGATCGAGTACCTCATGTTTTGTAGTTACTGCGGCCCCGCCTGCGTCTTTAGAGAGCGAAGCGAACGAGCGTGAGGCCGGTTTTGACTTAGGGGGTTAGTTTTAGAATTAACGTTATTGAAAATCAAAAACAAAAGGCATTCTCACGCGGAGACGCAAAGACGCAGTAAAACCTTTAATGCCTGAAAAGCTCCTTCTTTAAGATCTTATTGCAGTTACTGCGGCTTTGCCTGCGGCTTTAGGGAGCGAAGCGAAAGAGCGTGAGGCCGGTTTTGACTTTTAGGCTTTTGTTTTTTTTGAATGAACCCGGGTAATCCCTGACGCATATATGAAAATTATCAGAAATCTCGACGAACTGCATAGTCCGCTGCCCCAGGCTGTGGTGACCATCGGAAACTTCGACGGTGTCCACCTTGGCCATCGGGCCATTTTCCATCGCGTGGTTCAGAAAGCCCGCCAGATCGGTGGCGCATCCATCGTTTATACCTTTGTTCCTCATCCGCTCAAGGTTGTGGCTCCGTCCCGTGCACCGCGGATGATCAATACTGCCGCTGAGAAAGAGCGCCTGATCGAAGCCTCCTGCATCGATGTCCTGATTTGCGCGCCCTTTACNNTCGGCTTTGCCGTTGAAGTTCTGGAGCCGATTAATGACGGAGAAGAGGTGTACAGCAGTACCCGTATCCGGCAGATGATCAGCGATGGCGATGTCTCGGGGGTTGTTAAACCGCTTGGGCGCCATTTCACATTCGAGGGGACGGTGGTGCATGGTGCCAAGCGCGGCGCCGGAATGGGGTTTCCGACGGCCAACCTTTCGGTTGACAAGGAGGTACTGCCGAAGCCTGGGGTTTACGCAGTGAAGGTGAAACGGGGGGAGGGACTTTTCGACGGGGTCGTCAATATTGGGAATAATCCCACTTTCGGTGACCAGGCCCTTTCGGTCGAGGTCCATCTTTTCGATTTTTCCGAGCAGATTTACGGGGAAACCCTGCGCGTGTATTTTTTCGAGAGGCTCAGGGATGAAAAGCGTTTCGATTCCGTCTCTGACCTTGTTAAGGCGATTGATGTGGATATCGAACGAGCCAGGCAGATCCTTTCAGGTTCAAGAATTATCGAATTCCACGAGTATCTCGATTGTAAAGACTTTTGTTCCATCGACGATTCTCCGAACTGAAAAAAGGTAAGGTCCCAGGGCTTAAACAGGTTTCTCGCCTGTTCGCTTCGCTCCCTCAAGCCCCAAAGGCGAAAAGAAGGGCTTAATGCCAAAAAGGCAGAACCAGGATGGAAGGGATTTTAAAAAAGGTTTTACCGCGGCTTTGCGTCTCCGCGTGAGACAGACTTTAGGTTTGGGGTTTGTCGTATTGGTTTGTTGTTAAAAGAAAAAAATGTCTCACGCTCGTTCGCTGCGCTCACTAAAGACGCAGGCACAGCCGCAGCAAAGGCAAAAAACTGAACATGGTTTCATGTTCGTGGGGGTTTCCTTGGCGACTTTGCGGCTTTGCGTGAGACTGGTTTTAAGGTTTTAGCCGTTTCTTCTTTATTTCCGCAGGTAAGGTTATGTTGATTAAAGGTACCACCCGCATCCTTGGCATCTTCGGAGACCCGGTAAGTCATTCCCTTTCCCCCGTCATGCAGAACGAGGCTTTGCAGCAGGCCGGGGTCGATGCCGTTTATGTCCCCTTTCATGTGACGCCAGAGCGCCTGCCTGAAGCGGTGGCCGCGATTCGGAATCTTGACATCCTTGGTGTCAATATAACCATCCCCCACAAAGAAACGGTCTGTTCCTTTCTCGATGAGATTGACGAGGACGCGCAACTTATCGGAGCGGTGAACACCGTAGTCAATCGTGATGGGCGGCTACATGGGTACAATACGGACGGTACCGGTTTCCTGGCGTCCCTCGAGCAAGACCTTAATTTTAAACCGTTTGGCAAGCGGGTACTGCTGCTCGGCGCTGGTGGAGCATGTCGCGCGGCCCTCGTTTCGCTGGCCCGTGCAGGGGCCTCATGGATCGGTGTCGCCAATCGCACCCCCGCGCGGTCGAACGCTATGGTGACGGAAATAGGAGTCTCTTTTCCCGGCACAACATTTGCAGCCTTTAGTCTCGCCAAGGAGGAACTGAAGTCTGTGGCCGGAAATATCGATCTCCTTGTTAATACCTCGTCGGTAGGGCTCAAGGGGGAGTCTTTTGAGGATTTTCCCTGGGAAGCCCTTAATCGGGGCGCCGATGTGTACGACATGGTCTACACCAAGGGGATCACCCCGTTGCTGCAGACGGCCTCGGACAGGGGACACAGCACAGCCGATGGTCTTGGGATGCTGGCCGCCCAGGGGGAAGAGGGTTTCAAGTTATGGACGGGGGGCGACGCACCTTCAGGGGTGATGAAAGACCGGCTGTTGAATTTTTCTCGGGGAGACTGAGGTAGGCGTGGTGGTTTTGAAATTTTATTCGATTAATGGACAATAAATGTCATTTTTGGGAGTAGTCCGCTGAAATGAAAGGCAATCGACTCGGTGAATTGCTGATTCGCAACCAGTTAGTTAGCGAAGATCAGCTCAAGAAGGCTTTGGAGGCTCAGAAGGCTGATGGTGGCCGCCTGGGGGCCAGTCTGATCAAGCTCGGTTTTATTCAGGAAGAAGAGCTGGCCGCTTTTCTGTCCAAACAGTACGGCGTTCCCTCCATCAATCTGTCCGAATTCGATATTGACACGGCCATCATACGGCTGCTCCCTGCCGAGGTCGCCCAAAAATACCAGATCATACCGATCAATCGCGCCGGTTCGACGTTGATTGTCGCCATGAGCGACCCGTCGAACATCTTTGCTATCGATGACATCAAGTTCATGACCGGCTACAACGTCGAGGTCGTGGTGGCTCCCGAGGCGTCGATCAAATCGGCCATCGACCAATATTACGACCAGAGCGCCTCCCTTGCCGACGTGATGGAAGACCTCGAGGATATCGATCTCGAGATCGTCGACGAGGGGGATGATGTCGATGTCGGCGAGCTTGAAAAGGCCAGCGAGGATGCGCCGGTTGTCAAGCTGGTCAACCTGATACTGACCGATGCTATAAAGCGCGGCGCATCCGATATCCATATCGAACCGTATGAGCGTTATCGCATCGACGGGGTGCTTTACGAAGTGATGAAGCCCCCCATGAAGCTTAAAAACGCCATTACCTCCCGTATCAAGATCATGTCCGAAATGGACATCGCCGAGCGCCGCCTCCCCCAGGACGGCCGCATCAAGATCAAGCTCGGCGGCGGCAAGGACATGGACTACCGGGTCAACTGCCTGCCGACCCTGTTCGGCGAGAAAATCTGTCTGCGGCTCCTCGACAAATCGAACCTGCAGCTCGACATGACCAAGCTCGGTTACGAGCCGAAGGCGCTGGAATGGTTCCAGGACGCCATCCACAAGCCCTTCGGCATGGTGCTGGTCACCGGGCCTACCGGTTCGGGAAAGACCGTTTCCCTCTACTCGGCGCTGTCGGAGCTGAACAAGGTCAGCGAGAACATTTCCACCGCCGAAGACCCGGTCGAGTTCAACTTCGCCGGGATCAACCAGGTGCAGATGCACGAGGAGATCGGTCTGAACTTTGCCGCGGCCCTTCGCGCCTTTTTGCGCCAGGACCCCGACATCATCATGATCGGCGAG
>CALZIC010000404.1 GCA_945787285.1 uncultured Desulfuromonadales bacterium | reverse complement strand
TTTCTACAGCATCAACGACAACCTCAAGGTGGTGGCCGAATACAATGTCAACACAATCACTATCGGCAGCAACTCCGAAGAGGAAACCAAGACCTACGCCTTGGGTGGTATCATTAACTTCTAAGGGTTAGACCCGTCGCCAAATGGCCATCACTCTTAAGTGAAAGGAAGTCAAAAGATGAAAAAGCTGATCTCTTTATCGATCGTGGCGATACTGGCCTTGTCGCTGGCCGCCTGTGCCAGCAAGGGCCCACAGCAAAGTCGCGTCAAATGCCCGGCCTGCGGGTATGAGGGACTTATGGACATCTATCAACCTTAAGGGCTCCAACATTTAGCCCATCGGGTAGGCGGCGGGGTCGCCCCCGCCGCCCTCCCACGCCACCGTGCGCAGGTTCCGTAAACGGCGGTTCACGTGGCATTCTGAAAGTATCGGAATTGGTCGTTCAAAGACACCAACCCGGTTTGTCGAAGTAAGATTCCCGAAATATATTTTACATGTGCGCGGCTCCTGAGTTCCATCAGGGGCCGCGTCCGTTTTTGGCGAACTTCCAGGGCACACTTTCCGGCCATCCTCTCTGCATCAGCTTCCTGGCCCGGGTGTAGGATCGTTTCTAATGGCGCCATAGAATAGAACCTGAATCCGTGAGCCCTGACCGGGCAATAGCGCAAGTCATTGACCTGCCTGCGCGATCAAAAAATCACCGACGAACCTATGGGTGCGTCTCATATTTTTTGAAACACGTATTCAGGCCAAGCACTTACACTCTTTTACCGCCCCGAACTCACGGTACCAGGTATAAGGCAATTTGTGCCTGACCCAACCCTCCAGAACCTCGAAGACGCCCTTGACCTCCGCCAGGCGGAAATAAGCGATCCATCCGCGAAGCTTCGGTTTGCTTTCCTCGGCAATGGTCTGCGGTTTCTCAGCCACAGCTCCTGCATCTACATTCGTCATCGAAGTTCAAGGCTGCTGTCCGACGCCTTGCGACGCCGGTAGCACGAGGTAGATTTGCAGACCTCCCAGTATAATGGGCGTGACCTTCTTCCCATGTACCCGACGCATCGCCCCCCCCAGATGAGACTGCCTCGTATGCGATTCCTGTTCGTCGGCCCGGGATTTTTCATTCTGAAAAAGGCGGACCTTCGTTGGTGTGTCGATATTTTCCGCACCGTGGAGATCAGCTACGGTGCCTGAGCCAATATATCGATGCATTCCATCAATAAATCCTCCCTACAAGGCCATGATGAAAGGACGTAGGTCAAAAGACCGAATGGTCCACAATGGAACAGGGTCTGTTTTCTTGGGGAATATCCTCATCTTAATCACCAAAGGTATTTGGCCAAGCTTTCTCCAGGGATTGGGGGCATAAATGGCAGAGGCTTTGCATTTACCCACCCGGAAAGCCGATTGAAACAATGGGAAAGCATGGAGAGCCTTGTTGACCGCCACACAGGGTAAAAACAAGCAGAAACCACACGGGCAAAATGAGGACATGAGATGGCCAGGATCCCCAAAGAGCAAAAGACATTTGTTGTTTCCTGTCGAGTCAGCAGTGAGGAAATGCGCAACTTAAAAGAGTTGGCAACAGGCAGGGGTATCAGCATATCGGATTTGTTGCGCAAGGGGCTCTCTCTGGCGCAACAAAAATCCGTCAGGAAAACCAAGGCAAGGGAAGGCAAACCCAAGGCTAACCTCAGGCCGCTGGTCGCCATGAAAAAATGAACGCTATCACCCCAACTTAAAGAGTGTATCGAGCGGCAAAGTCTTGCCGAAACCTTTGACTTTCGGTCTTCATTGAAGAGCGTGTCCTGACTCAAGTGACCGCATCTTGCGAGGCAAAATGGAAAATCCCTATACGATAAAATCGGTATTACCCATTTAAGCCAAAGGTTGGGAATGAACAAATCACTCATATTTCGGCTTCTGGCTACTTTGGAGCAGAAGGGATATGTAGAGAAGGCTGGAAGATCCGGCAAATACCGCCTCGGCCTTTGGTCTTACGAAATGGGCCAAAAAATTCTATCGCGGATGGGGGTGCTGAGTACCGCCAAGCCGATTATGGAGCGCCTGGCTCGCCAATGTGACGAAGCCGTGTACCTTGCTGTCCCTCGCAACCAGGAGGTTTTATTGTTGGACATGGTTGATACCTCCCAGCAGGTTGCGATAAAGCCCCTGGTCGGAAACACCTATCCCCTGGCCAGGACCTCTGCTGGTCGGATCTTACTGACCTTTCGGTCTACTCAGGCCGAATTGAGCGCCGATGCCCCCTCCCTGCCTGGAGAAGAATTGGCCTTCGTCAAGCACCAGGGCGCCAGTATTGAGGTGGGCGGTTTCGGTGATGGCGTCGCCAGTCTGGCGGTTCCCCTTTTTAATGCCCAAAGAGAAGTCCTCGGATGCCTGTGCATATTAGGGCCCGAGTATCGTTTTGGTTCGGAACGAATGGAATGCGAGTTACTTCCCCGGCTACAGGAAACGGGGAAGGTCGTCTCTTCAAAACTCGGTTATCTTGGTCATCATCTAACAGATTAGACACCTGAGAGGTCTGAGGACAGCGGTGTCAGGCTTGACATTTTTGTTTTCCTGAGCAACCCCAGCCGGCCCCAAGGGCCTTCGGCGCACATCGAAATATTCCCACCGAAAGAGGCAAAACACAGTAGTCAATCCTGCCCCCCATGTTGCTCCTTACAGCGCACCACCATCACGGTCAAATCATCCGGGAGCTCGAGGTTCGCGGGGACCAGGGCGATGAGCCGGTGCAGCATTTCATCGGCATTTGCCGCTCCTTCCAACGAGCCGCCAAGATCCGGGATTTTTATATCCGGATCGGTCAAAGCGTCAATCAGGCCATCGCTGAACAAAACCAGGGCATCCCCCTCTTCAAAATAAACGGTACCTTCCTGGTAGCTTTCTTTGGACGGCACCCCCAGCGGAAGCCCCCGCGGGTCAAGCACCTCAACCCTACCGTCAGACCGCAACATAAAGACGAAGCCGTGGCCGCAATCGACAAACGTCAGCTTCCCCGAAGCCAACTCGAGTTGTGCATGAAAAAGGGTCACGAAGCTGTCCGAGCTGTCCAAATCCTGGCTGAGAGCCTTTTCAGCCTGTTGCAAGGCCAGCGCTGGCGAGTGCTGGGCAACGGAACGCAGGGACGCCCTGACCGTTGCCATGAGCATGGCCGCTCCCATCCCCTTCCCCATCACATCGCCAAAATTCAGGATCAAAGTATCCGCAGACATCTCCTGCCAGTCGTAGAAGTCGCCACCTACCTCGCGGGCGGGTATGCAGCGCGCGGCAATTTCATACCGGGCAAGGTCCGGAAACACGCCTGGCAGGAGTTTTTTTTGCATTTCAGCAGCACAGGCCAACTCGGCCTCGAGCCATAAACGGCTTTCTTCACTCTTGCGAAGCTCCTCCTCAGCTCGCTTGCGCTTGGTGATATCCCGGGCCACGCCGATCACGTAGGCCAGGTCGGTCTCCTGGAAATACTTGCGGGCGAGGGTAATCTCCGCCGGGAAGCGTTGTCCGTCATGCCTGTGCAGGGTGGCCTCCACCAGTGCCGCATCCTGGGCGCCTTCCTGGGCCCGACAAATCAGCTGTCCCTCAAGGCTGTTTCGATCCAGGTTGGAAATATCGAAAATCGACAGGTCCAGAAGTTCTTCACGACTTCTTCCCAGCTGCCGGCAGGAGGCATCATTGACATCGACGATTCTGGCGGTGGGAACTTCGATGAGAAAGATGGCGTCGTTGCTGTGATCGAGAAAAGCCTTGAAACGCTCCAACTCTCCAAGTCGCTGCTGAAGCTCGGGATAATAGCTTTTTCGGTGCGAACTCTCGCCAAGCCCGATCAGCCTTGCCCTGGCGACATCCTCATTGTCCTGCGGATCAGAGGGATTCCTCATATAACACCTCGATGTCCCGCCGGTTCGCCTTGCGCGGGTTGGTCACCATGCAGGGGTCTTTCAGAGCCTTTTCGCTCAGGGAAGACAGATCAGTTCGATGGACCCCCAGGCGACCGAGGGCCAGATCGAGCCCGGCTGCCCTTTTGATTGCCCTGACCTTCTCGAGCAGGGTCGTTTTTTTCTCCTTAGACCCCATTCCACCCAGATCGAGGCCCATCGCCTCGGCAATGCGCTCAAACCGCTCGGGAGAGGCCGGCAGATTGAATTCGATGACGTGATCGAGCAGGATGGCATTGCACTCCCCGTGCGGGGCATCCTTTTCTCCGGGTGCGCAGCTCGACGTCCTGGGGATTTTTGATGGACTCGATCAGGTTCCTTGACACCAAGCGGATTCCCTCGAGAGCATTGAGGTCGGTGATGGGGGAGCTGGCATTGGAGACAAAAGCCTCGATGCCGTGAGTCAGTGCGTCCAGGCCGGTACAAGCGGTCAGGAAGGGGTCCATGGTGGTCAGGGTGACAGGATCGACCAAGGCCAGGTCAGGCAGAACGGACTTGCTGATAATGGCAAATTTCACCTTTTCCAGGGGGTTGGAGATGATCGCGAACTGGGAGACGTCCGCCGAGGTGCCTCCGGTGGTCGGGACGCAAATCAGCGGCGGCATCGGTACCCGCACCTGGTCCACCCCTTCGAAAGCAAGAATGTGCCTTTTGTTGGAGCTGACGATGCCGATCCCCTTGGCACAGTCCATAGGGCTGCCTCCCCCCACGGCAACAAGTGCGTTGCACTTCTCTGCCGCGTAGAACTCGGCTCCGGCCATGACCTGCTCAGCCCGCGGGTTGGGGGTGACACCGGTAAAAAGAGCATAGGCGATCCCCGCCTCTTCCAGGCTCTCGATCACATCCCCGGTCCAGCCAGCAGCCACCACCCCCGGATCGGAAACCACCAAAACCTTTCTGGCCCCAAGGTTTTTGGCATACCGTCCTGCCAGGCGCCTGGCCCCCACACCAAAGATGTACTCTGGAGCGACGAATTTCCGCAATTCCAAATTGTTTGCCATGAACTTTTCACTCCTTTCCACCCTTTCAGTATAACGTACTACCTATGGCCTGTTCGGTCCCTGGGGGACGAAATCACCATATCAAGCGGAAGAACACAGGCGGAATGGGGCAGGCGTAAACCCGTTCGCGAAGACAAGCAGACACCAGGAATGTCTGAACCGGAGGGGGGATTATCGACAGGAGGGCTGCCGAAAGGTCAGGAAACCCGAGGCCGAAACAAGGTATTTCTGCCCAGCACCACCATCAGTATCCCGGCCGAGATCAGCAGGCCCGACCCGATCAGACGGGCCGTCAGACCCTCGGCGAGGAAGACGACTCCCCCCACGGCGGCGATCACCGGGACCAGCAATTGGACCACCGCGGCCTGAACGACCGAGAGTCCACCAAGGGCCTTATACCAGATGGCATACCCCACCCCTGAAGCCAGCCCCCCCGACAACACCGCCCAGAGCGCCCCTTCGGTGGAGATGTGGCCCTCTGCACGCCCCAGCCAAAAGAGGACGACTGCAAAAGGCAGGCACCCGATGAAGTTTCTGGCGGTCCCTGCAAGGGGAGCCGATTCGCGCCTCCCCGCAATGGTATAGATCCCCCAGGCGATTCCGGCCAGGGCCATCAGGGAAAACCCGGCCGGCGACGGGGCCGTTGCTCCCGGCAGCAGCAGAAAGACAAAGCCGGCCAGCGCCAGAAAGAGCCCCGCCCACTCCACCGGACGGGGACGATTCCCCGCGGCGACATCGCACAGCATCATGGTCACCTGAACCGAGCCGAACAGGATGATGGCTCCGGTCCCCGTATCGAGCGTCAGGTAGGCGTAGGAGAACGCGACGGCGTAGACGAACAGCATCAGGGTCGGCACCCCGCGTCCCGGGGACCTAAGCTTTGTTTTACCACGCCTGCACATCATGATCCCCCACAGCGTAACAGCCCCCGAAAGTAGCCGGATCGCTGTAAAATTCGCCGCGTCAATCGCCCCTCCCCCCAAGGCGAGACGACACAGTACCGAATTGGAGGCAAAGCCGACCAGCGCCAGCAGAGTGAGAGCGACGGTTCCCCATCGCTTTCTCACTATATGTTCCATCATTCCATATCTCCCACCACACCCCCGCAGACAGTGAACAGGCAGAGCGCATGGCACCACCATCCTAATAGCATCTTTTTTTCACCACCAATACGTTCTTTTTGCGCAACACCAGTGCCACCCTCCGCCGCCAACGCCTGCCCCGACGTCCTTTCGATATTTTTTTGGGGCGTTTTTACCCACCTCCTTCATTCGGCGGAACTTTGGAGCGGGGAAAGGGGCCACAGTGGGGAAAAGAGCACCACTGTTTGACGGCCAAAGCCTTGCTCCTCGGCCCTCGCCCCCCACTGTCCGCCACCCAGCCCAACCGCCCAGGCCTGAAAAAATCACCTATTATAGGCCACTTGCCCCCGAATAGCCGAAAAGGGGCATCGCCGCTCAATTCAGGGTTCAACCAGGAAAGACCGTACACGTTGGTCCGGCTTTTGCTAAATAACACATCATCCTCTTCATTCTGGCAACCATGGGGAGATCATCAGGGTGAAAAACAAGGCAGACAGACAGATTACTGCACCGGACGATACGCCCGCCCTTCGGGCGTATCCTTCAAAGCTATTCGTCGAAACGACCTCGCGCTGCAACCTCAACTGCTTCATGTGCGTCAAGCAGACCCGCGGAAGCGGAATCACGGAAGGGGACCTGACAGCGCAGACCTTCGAAAGACTGAAACCGGCCCTGCCTCGCCTTGACACCCTGATTCTGAACGGCGTCGGAGAACCCCTTCATCCGAAGGGGCAAAGAAAGTATGCCGGCCAGCGGAATCGTCGGATTTCAATCGAACGGCCTGCTGCTGAACAAAGTCCGCGCGGCCACGCTGGTGCAAGCCGGCCTCGACCGCATCTGCATCTCCCTCGACGCCAATTCCACCGAAACCTTCAAAAAGGTTCGCGAAGGGGGGGAACTCGACGCCGTCGATCGCGCCCTGGTCGCCCTCGACGCGGCCCGTACTCAAGGAGGCAACCGAAGCCTTCAGGTGGGGGTGGAGTACGTGCTCATGCGCGACAACCTGCACGAACTTCCGTCCGCCCTGCGCTGGGCGGCGAGGCGCGGAGCGTCCTTTGCCATCGTCTCCCACGTTCTCCCCTACGATGCGGCGCACGCTCCCCAGGCGGCCTACCAGACCTGCACCGAGGGGGCCGTCGCGCTGTTCGACGAGTGGAGCAAAAACGCCGCGAAAGAGGGAATTGCCATCGAGGACTATTTCAGCGTTTTGTGGCGATACGCTAAAAACGAGGAGGAACAGCGGATCATCGATACGGTCGAGGCGATGAAAAGCGAAGCAAAACGACGGGCCATAGCCTTCGACCTGAGAAAGCTGCTCGACCTCGACCGGGCCCTGCACGATCAGGTCGCGGCCGTTTTCGAAGAGGCGCGGGAGGTGGCCAGTGCCACGGGGCTCGAACTCAGCCTGCCGGCCCTCGCACCGAAGGACGACCGAAAGTGCCACTTCGTCGAAGAGGGGGGCGCCTTCATCTCCTGGGACGGCGCGATTCACCCCTGCTACTTTCTCTGGCACCGCTACAACTGTTTCGCCAGCGGCTGGGACCAGGCCGTGCAACCGAAGGTCTTCGGCACCCTGGCCGAGAGAGACATTCTGGAGATCTGGAACGACCCCGGCTTCCGCACCTTCCGGGGCAATGTCATCCGCTACGACTACCCTCACTGC
>CALZIC010000403.1 GCA_945787285.1 uncultured Desulfuromonadales bacterium | reverse complement strand
GGCGATCTGCCGCACCCAGAAGGAGGCATTGCGGGAACCGCCGTCCCTTCGGTGGGGGAGGAGCAGGGCGAGTATGGCGAAAAAGTTGAGGACCGGCACGAGAAATCCCATCAGGATCCCCGCCCGGGTAAAGCCGGTCTCTCCATAGGCGTTCATCACCATGGCCAGTCCCACGTAGGCGAGATTCCCCCGAAAGGCTCCCTGGCTGAAGGCCCCGCGCGCCTCGGACGGGTAATGACGCAGGGCGGCGTAGCCGTAAGAGACCACAAAGCCGACGGCGATGGCCGCCGCCGAGCCGAGGACCAGGGCCCCGTTGAAGTTGGCCAGAAAGTCGGCCGTACCGATTTTGTAAAAGAGCAGCAGCGGCAGGCAGATATAATAGACCAGACGGTTGGTCTGCATCAGGAAGGCCTGGTCGATCAATCCCCATTTTTTAAGAGCAAAACCGAGGGCGATGACCAGGAAGACCGGCAAAACGATGGTGATGATTTCCACAAACATGGCCATGGGCCTTTCCTCACAAGAGAGGGCCAAGGATAACGCAGGAGCTTTTTGCCTGTCCAACGATTATTGGTCCAAGATGGTTTTTTCCTGCGCCGGCATCTGTTAAAGTAGTAAGGATTCTGACCCCTTTGATGATGGTGCCTCCTTTACAACGACTCGTGGTACGGATAATTCTCTGAGCATGCGTAAAAACGACTACTTTCGCCTCGCGGTACTGGTCGGTCTGGTTGCGGGCATTACCGCCTTGCATTACACGACCTCGATTGCCAAACCCGAATATCACGACATCTATCGTCGCCTCTATTATGTGCCGATCGTACTGGGCGGTCTGTGGTTTGCTCTGCGCGGCGGGGTGGCGACGGCCATCGTCGTGTCAGCCCTCTATGCGCCTCATGTGGTGTTTCAATGGGGACATCATCCCGGTGTCGCCCTCGAGCAGTACCTGGAGATCCTGCTCTACAACCTGATCGGGTTTCTGACCGGGTTCTTGAGCCAGCGGGAGATCATGCAGCGGGTGCGGGCCGAAAAGACCGCCCACCGCCTTGAAGACAGTTACGCCAAGTTGCGCGAGCAGGCCGACCTGGTTCTGGAGATCGAGGAGCAGTTGCGCCGCGCCGACCGGCTTTCGGCGCTGGGGGAGCTTTCCGCCGGCATGGCCCACGAGATCCGCAACCCCTTGGGCTCGATTCGCGGGACCGCGGAGATTCTCAAGGACGGCATCGACCCGTCGGATAAACGCTACGAGTTTGCCGGTATTCTGATTAAGGAGGTCGACCGACTCAACCGGGTGGTTCAGGATTTTCTCGATTTTTCCCGTCCCGGCGGGGTTCGGCAGGAGCATTTTGACCTGCGCGAGGCCCTGGAGGAGGTTCTGCTCCTCACCCGCCAGCAGACCCTCAAAGGCGGCGTCCGTACCCGGTTCGAGGTAGAGGAGCCCCCTCCGGTTGCCGGTGACAGGGAACAGTTCAAGCAGGCCTTTCTCAACCTGGTTCTCAACGCCGTGCAGGCGATGCCTTCAGGGGGAGACCTGGTGATTTCCGCACAAGTGGCCGGCGACGAGCTTTTGCTGCGCTTTGCCGACACCGGGCAGGGGATTGCCCCGGAGGCCCTGGAGCGCATTTTCAACCCCTTTTATACCACCCGCTCCGAAGGGACCGGGCTGGGGCTCGCCATCACCCACCGCATCGTCCAGGGGCATGGCGGCCGTATCGAAGTTCAGAGCCGGGTAGGGGAGGGCACCGTCTTCACCCTGCACCTGCCGCTCCCCTCAGGAGAAGAGCGTGGAACGTAAGACCGTACTGCTGATCGATGACGACGAGTCGCTGCGCCGGGTCACCGAGTTTACCCTGCATGAAGCGGGCTACCGGGTGCTGACCGCCCGGGACGGCGAGGAGGGGATGCGGATTTTTGGCCTCGAAAATCCCGGAGTGGTCATCACCGATATTCAGATGCCGGGCATCTCGGGTTACGACGTTTTGCGGCAGGTCAAGGACGCCTCGCCGGAAACCCTGGTCATCGTCATTACGGCCTACGGCACGGTCGAAAAGGCGGTCGAGGCGATGAAGCTCGGCGCTTTTGACTATCTCACCAAGCCCTTCAGCCGCGACGAGCTGTCTCTGGTGGTGAAAAAGGCGACTTCCTACAGCGGTCTCAGGGAGGAGAACCAGCGGCTGCGCCAGGAACTGGCGCAGAAGGTCGATTTTGCCCACCTGGTCGGTATCTCCGATGAAATGCAGGAAGTCTTCGACGTGGTGCGCCGGGTGGCCGGGGCCGAGGCGACCGTGCTGATCACCGGGGAGAGCGGCACCGGCAAGGAGCTGATCGCCCGGGCGGTTCACGGCGGAAGCGAACGGCGGGAGGGGCCATTCGTGCCGGTCAACTGTGCGGCCATCCCGGCCGATCTGCTCGAGAGCGAACTCTTCGGCCACGTCAAGGGGGCTTTTACCGGCGCGATCAAGGACCGGCAGGGGAAATTCGAACTGGCCAACGGCGGCACCCTGTTTCTCGACGAGGTCGGTGAGCTGCCGGTGGCGTTGCAGCCCAAGCTGCTGCGTGTGCAGGAGCGCGAAGTCGAACCGGTCGGCGGCAGCATCCGCAAGGTTGACGTGCGGGTGGTGGCAGCCACCAACCGCGACATCGACACCGCCATGGAAGAGGGGACCTTTCGCGAGGACCTCTATTATCGTCTGGCCGTCATTCCGGTTCACCTGCCCCCCCTGCGCGAGCGGCGCAGCGATATTCCCCTGTTGGTGAAGCATTTTATTAATAAACACGGCGGCGGCCAGCAGGTGACGGTTTCCGACCAGGCTATGGCCTCGCTTAACGCCTACGGCTGGCCCGGTAACGTGCGCGAGCTCGAAAATGCCGTGGAGAGGATGATCATTCTGCGGCGGGGAGACTCCCTCGAGTCCGATGATCTGCCGCAGAAAATCCGTCAACCGGGGACTTTTTCCGGAGGAGTTCTCAACATCCCCGATGGCGGCTATGCTCTTGAGGACCTGGAAAAAGAAGCCGTGCTCGAGGCTTTGCGCCGAAACGACTGGAATCAGACTCGCGCAGCCGCGTTTCTGCGGGTACCCCGGCATACCCTGATCTACCGGATGGAAAAGTATGGAATCCAGAAGCCAGAATCCAAAAAACAGCAGTCAGGAGTCAGGAGTCAGGAGTCGGGAGAAGGTCATTGAAGAGTTTAACTCTGGTCATTGTGTCCGCAGTTGTTCTTTTGTTTCTTCAGGGTCCCTGCGCCAACGCCTTTGACCGACGCACCCCGGTGGTGCAGGCTGTTGAAAAAGCCGGTCCGGCGGTCGTTAATATTCGCACCGAACAGATCATCAAGCGCAGTTCCTCCCCTTTTTTCGGCTTTGCCGAGCCCTTTTTCAACGAATTCTTTCGTGATCCGGCTCCTCCTCGGGTCTTCAAGACCCAGTCGATCGGGTCGGGGGTTGTTATCGACAAGAGGGGGTACATCCTGACCAATGCCCATGTGGTCGAAAAGGCCTCGAAAATTTACGTGGCCCTGACAGACCAGGCTAAGGAGCGCGAAGCCCGGCTGGTCGGCAAGGATGATCGCATCGACCTGGCGGTGCTGCAGATCGAGGGTGGGGGAACCTTCGCTGCCCTGGAGCCAGGGCGTTCCGATGATTTGCTGGTCGGAGAGACGGTAATCGCCATCGGCAACCCTCTTGGTCTGGGTCACTCGATCACCACCGGGGTGGTCAGTTCGGTACGCCGCCGCATTGCAACCGGCGAAAATGACTTTTCCATGTTCATTCAGACCGACTCCCTGATCAACCCCGGCAATTCAGGGGGGCCGCTGATCAACATCAACGGGGAGTTGATCGGCATCAATACCGCCATTCTTCAGCAGGCTCAGGGGATCGGTTTCGCCATCCCCATCGATACCGCTACGCGCATTCTCGATGATCTCATTCGTCTCGGCAGGGTGCGCCAGGCCTATCTCGGGATGATCCCCGGGGAGGTCAGCAGAGCCTTCAGCAAAAATCTCGGTTCGGGTGGGGTTCTTGTTGAGCGCATCGATAAGGGCTCTCCCGCCGACAGCGCTGGGTTGCGCCCGGCCGATGTCATCCTGACCCTCGGCGACGATCCCGTCGGGTCGCCGACGGAGTACCGGTCTCTGATGCGGACCTACACCCCCGATGACGAGGTGCGGTTGCAGGTGATTCGCGGTAC
>CALZIC010000402.1 GCA_945787285.1 uncultured Desulfuromonadales bacterium | reverse complement strand
TGATGGCCGAAACCCCTGTCGCCTCGCGGACCGTCTTGATGTCGGTGGGGTTGCCGCTGCCGGCCGGAATCCCGCCGTAGCTTGCGCAGGTCCCGATGGCAGCCACCTCGTGAACCGCGGAGAGCCCGTTGCTTTCGGCCCTCACCTGGCTCGGGGCATTGGTCACATTGCTTTGAGTGAAACGCCACAGCCCCGAGGCATCGGCCTGGATCTCTCCAAGAAGCGTGTTGCTGTCTACCGCGGTCAGTCTTACAGCGGCGCCAGCGTTGGCCCGGCCTTCGACAAGCAGCTCCCCGGTTTCGGCCCGCCATTCGGCCAGAGTGATGTTCAGGAGATTGGTCGGGGTGGTGAAGCGGTTTTTGTAGAAGGGGAGGAAATTGTCCGGAAAACCCTTTTCGACACAGCCGATGCAGACCGCATTGGCGCCGATGCACCACTGGCTGCCGTTGTTCCACTTTCGGGCATGGCAATCAGCATGGGTCCTCGGCCCCTTGCACCCCAGTTCTTCGAGGCAGCCGCCGTCGAGACCGAACCTGCTGACCTCCTGGTTGTCCTCGCGTGGGCAATGCTCATGAATCTCCCCGTCTTCCCCGGGAGGGAAGAGCGCTACCGGCCTGATGGCCGAAACCCCTGTCGCCTCGCGGACCGTCTTGATGTCGGTGGGGTTGCCGCTGCCGGCCGGAATCCCGCCGTAGCTTGCGCAGGTCCCGATGGAGAGGACCGCCAAGGCCTTGGGGGCCAGGGTCTGTACCGCCTCCAGGGCCGTGATATCTCTGCCCCCTTCACTCCAGAGCAGGCAGGTATGCCCGCCGAAGGCGATGGGGATGCCCCCCTCGACAGCCAGGATGAAATCGCCGGCGGCCGCTTCCTGCAGGCTCTGCACCGCGGTATCACCGGCACCGCCCATCAGGGTCGAATGAAACTTCAGGTCGATGGTGTTGATCAGCAGGTCGGCAACATTTGCCGGGCCGCTGCCGCTGTCGTCTACCAGATTGGCCAGCGACACGGTACAGCCGCTGCAGTTGGCCGCGTTCAGCCAGATGACCTTGGGCAGATCGGTCCCTGCCGCATAGGCCTTGCTCAGCTTGTCGACGACACCGAGGGGAAGACCCAGCGCGGCCGCCGAGGTGATGCTGTAGCGAAGAAAGTCACGTCTTTTAATTTTCATTGCTCGACTCCTGCTCCTTTCAAATTAACTCTAAAACCTTTGATTACATTGGCTGAGCATCTAGACAAGACAACCGTTGACTCATCTGCCAGCCCTCCCAGAACCCGATCACCTTGACAGGGCAGTACCGAAGGCATTTGCGCCCCCACTGACACTCTGTCTCGACCGGGTATACCGAATACTGATGCTTCATTCTCCACTGCCTTCAGATGAACCAGAGCCTGATTCAACAGGTCGATCAGCATGCCACGATCGACCTTGCTGAATATCCGTTCGCCAATCCGGATCACCGGTCCTCGGGTACATTGTCCTTCACAGCGACATCCCGACAGCCGCACCCGGGCCTCGACTTCGTGCAGGGCGAGATAGGCGTTGATCAGCTCCAGGTTTTCCCGGTTGCCCCGGCTGAAACAGGAACTGCCCATACAAATGGTTATTATTGAATCCATGAGGATACCTCCTGACAGTCTGCCGCATAAGCCTTGCTCAACCCGGCGCAGACACCAAGTCGATGCTGTAGCTAGTTTTCGGATGGAAACTAGTTATTTCCATCCATAGTTTCCGGATGGAAACTAGCTAAGAGAGTCACGACCATTGAGTTTCATACACACTTTTCCTTGAAATTATGTTGAAGGACCGCAACCAATCGGCTGACGCCCTCTTCCGGATCCGTAACCGAAACGTCTCCTCTCACCAGGAACACCCAGACCTAGAGCATCAGATGTGCCATCCGCGAAATTCAGGATACTGAAGGCCGCCCAGCCCTCTGTTTTCACTAATGATAATCACAAACTCCGATTGAGGGACAAAAGATTAGAATTCAGGATGCAGCGGGTTTTCCGTTGCTTTTTGGATACAGGCTACAAGGCTGGAAGGTTCGGAGGGGGCTCTGAAAACAAATTAATAAACGATCGCGGCCCACTGGTTTAATGAGGGTTTTTGCGTTCCGGTTCGATCAAGCAGGGGGAGGGGTTGGGTTCACTAAGGGGGGGTCGCCAATCAGCGACTTTTGCTCAAGGAACATGCCGAGCATTGAAAGTCCACCTGAGGAAACAACAAGTTACAGGTCTATCCTCAGGCAATTGAGAGAGAACAGGGCGTTTCTTCCTGCCTGAACACGGGCTGAGTTGCTGTTTACGAAGCAGATTCATGCCCGGTGCCGTGCCAGCGCCGCCCAGGACCGTCTCCCTTGTTCCCCCCCTCTCCCTGTGCTATGAATTCAGTCATGGGAAGAATTCGCTACTACATCAGCGGCCACGGCCTCGGCCACGCCAGCCGCTCCTGCCAGGTCATCAACACCCTGCGCCGGCGTCATCCGGAAATCGCCGTGGAGGTGGTTTCCACCGCCCCGGCCTGGTTTTTCGACGGTTTTCTCGACCGATCGGTGCCGGTCCGGACGCAGGCTCTCGACTTCGGCGTATTGCAGCGGGACAGCCTGGTGATGCGCGAGGAGGAGACCCTGCAGGCCTACCGGGCCTTTCTCCCCGAACGTGCAAGGCTGATCGAACAGGAGGCCGTCTCCTTGCGCCGGTACGGGATCTCCCTGGTGGCCGCCGACATCCCCGCCGCCGCCTTCGCGGCTGCCGATCGGGACGGCCTCCCCTCCGTCGGCATCTCCAATTTCACCTGGGACTGGATCTATCAGGGACTGGCCGAACGGGTTCCCGGCTTCGACGACGTCCTCGACTCCCTCGCAGGAGACTACCGGAAGGCCAACCTGCTGCTGCGGCTCCCTTTTCACGGGGACGTCTGCTCTACCCAGCAGGTGGAGGACACCCCTCTGGTGGCCCGCGTCAGCCCCCTGTCCCAAGGGGAGATACGGAACAGCCTCGGCATCGTCAAAACAGCCAGGGTCGGCCTGATCTCTTTCGGCGGGTTCGGCCTGGAGGCGTTCGACTTCTCCGCCCTCAGCGCATTGACGGATTGGGTCTTTCTGACCGAAGCCCGTCTCGACAGTTCCGCCCCCAACGTCCGGACCATTCCTGCCGGCCGCTTTTCCTATCCCGACCTGGTTAAAGCCGCCGATGCCGTCATCACCAAGCCCGGCTACGGCATCGTCTCGGAATGCATCGCCAACGGCACTGCCGCCCTCTATACCCACCGGGGCGAGTTT
>CALZIC010000401.1 GCA_945787285.1 uncultured Desulfuromonadales bacterium | reverse complement strand
CCCGGCGAGGCGGAGAAATTCTGCAGGGTTTTGTCGAGGAGCAGGGCATCGTGGTCCTCTGCGGGGTTCAGGTCCACGAGATTACCGGGGACGAACGTGTCCGCGGTGTTCGGTTGGCCAGTGGCGGCGAGATCCCTGCGGACCTGGTGATTATTTCGACCGGGGTGCGCCCCAACAGCTACGTGGCCCGCCAGAGCGATCTCAAGGTCAAGACAGGGGTCATCGTCGATGACCGCATGTTCACCTCCGACCCCCACATTCTGGCTGCCGGCGATGTTACTGAGCATCGTGGCCAGCTCTACGGCATCTGGCCGGCAGGCTACGCCCAGGGGGTGGTCGCCGGGATCAACGCTGTCGGAGGTACCGCCGAGTTTGCCGGAATGCCCCCGCATACCCGGCTCAAGGTGCTCGATGTCGACCTGTTCAGCATCGGCAGCCTCAGCCTCCCCGATGCCAGTTACCAGATCCTCGAAGAGGAGGACGAGGGGGCCTATCGCTGCCTGGTCTGCCGGGACAGCCGTATCGTCGGCGCCGCACTGGTGGGGAATACCGACTTGGCAGGGGGGCTCACCGACGCGATCAGAGATGAAACCCCGTTGTCGGAGTTGCCTGACATTGTCTCCCGGTTTCGATTGGACGCCTGCTGATTCTTTACCCAATAGGCCCTTTCTAGGTCATGCCCAGGGGCGACTTGACGCCGTTGCATGAGCCGTTTCGGGTTGCCGGACTCAAGAGGCTCAAGAAAGAAAACCGTTTTAGTGATACTTAAAAAGGGGTTTGACATTATAGATTCCTATATTACAGTTTTCTCTATACCTAGAGGTTTCGGAGGCCTATTAATAAAATCTTTGGAAGATACTGCCGAGCTTTTCCTTGAGGCGATGTTCTGCCGATAGTTACCCGAAGGTGGTCCAAAAAATGAACAAAGGGGAGGTAGGGGAATGGGGTGTCCAGTTGAGCATGACAGGAGTGCATGGAGGTGGCGGTTTAAAGTAACAATAACGACCTTGTTGCTTTTTTCAGCAACAATGTATGCCGCCGGAACGGTTAACGCTGCCGATGTCGGCGGATTCATCGGGGTCCCAAAAAACTATGACCTCATGTTGGAAGCCGACTGCCGCGTGTGTCACGATGATCCAGCGATAGTCAAACCGGAAAAACTTGTCGACCGGCATAATGTGCTGGCGAATGCGCCCATTCCACCTGATACCGACGCCCCCAACGCAGGCGGAGAGCCGACCTACGAATGTTTAACCTGTCATGAACTGATATGGGTCCAGGAGGAGTTGTCTTATCGATTCGGCGATTTCAGGGACTGCATGATCTGTCACATGCAGAAAATGGGGCAAGTGGAGACGGTTCACCACCGGGGCGAGGAGGCGCAGTCGGGAAATTGCACCTACTGCCACACGACCCCTGCCTTTGCCCAGGACCGACCCGCTCAGGCTGCTTGTCGCGAATGCCATGGAGCCTTCATGCATGACAATGGCGGGCCAATACAGGATTTCGGCGCCTGCGTTTCCTGCCACAATGATAGTTTTGATACGGCCATGGCACCGATCTCTGCATTGAGCAGTGAATTTCCCACTTATGGTGATCCGCCACCGTTCCACCCCGCCCCCAGAGATAGTAGGGGGAATATAAGGGGAGTGGGCTACACCCGCCCGGCTGCCGGAAAGGGTCTTTTCGCTCTTTTCTGGGCACAGATCACCAACAATGGACAAGACCAGGAGGACACTTTCCTGGAAAACATTGAACCCAATGGTGACGACATGGACGACGAAGGTGGTTTCCGCTGGCGTCGGCCGACCCTTGACTTCAACTTAGTGTGGATCAATAACAACGGTACTGATTATCAAGTCCCTGCGTTCCCTCCCCTTATGACTACTACAGCGGCCAGCAGCGGCGGCAGTGTTTCTTCCGGTGGTGGGATCAACCTGGCCTTGAACAAGTCGGCCAGCACCTCAGATTACGAGGGCAGCAGCTACCGGGCTTCCAACGCGGTCGACGGCAGCACCAGCAGCTACTGGCGTGTCGACAGCAGCCGCTCCGAATGGCTCAAGGTCGATCTCGGACAGAGCTACAGGGTCGACAAAGTTGTCATCCAATGGGGCAGCGAATTCGCCCGGGAGTACGAAGTCCAGGTTTCCGCGAACAACTACAGCTGGGCCCGCGTTGAGGACCAGAACTACGGCAACGGAGGCACCGACGAGGTGACCTTCAGCGAAAGAGACGTCCGTTACGTTCGCGTCTACTGCACCAGGGAAGATGACCGGGGGTACCGGATTTCCGAACTCGAGGTTTACAACGAGTCTGTCAGCAGTAGTTCTGCCAGCAGTAGTTCATATAGTAGCGGTAGCTCATATGGAGGATATGGCGATTCCAGTTTCAGTGACCATTCCAGTCATGATTAAGGTGGCCCTTAAGACCCAAACTGGCTCTGGCTGAATTAACCCTAAAAAGGAGAGATGTCATGAAAAAGTACATGAAGCCTAAAGTGGTAGGGAGCAGCAACGTTCACCCCTGCTAAAAAAAAAAAGAAGTTTTTGGCGCGAATCCAAAACAAAATGGCGTGCCTTTGGGCAAGCCATTTTGTTTTGGAAAAAGATTGCCGCCTTTTACCAATTGTAGCCGGTTTCCGAATGGGCAGACTGGTCGAGGCCCATGCGTTCGTCTTCGGCCGAAACCCTCAGACC
>CALZIC010000400.1 GCA_945787285.1 uncultured Desulfuromonadales bacterium | reverse complement strand
TCGATCTTGATCGAGTCGGCGGGAAACTGCTTCAAATAGCTGAAGGTGCTGAAACCGGTGCCGAAATCGTCGACGGCGAAGGAGCAGCCCAACTCCTGCAACCGCCCCATCATCTGCCGGGCGGCCGTCAGGTTGGAGAGGCTTGCGCTTTCGGTCAGTTCAAAAATGATCCGGCTGGCATCGACCCCTTCCTGTTTGAGGGTCTCCTCGACCAGCGGCACCAATCCTTCGTCGCCGAAGGCCTGGGCCGAAAGGTTGATGGCCAGATGCTCAAGGCCTGGATGCTGCCCCAGCAGCTTGATCGCGTTGCGGATCACCCAGTGATCGAGGATGTGCATCTCTCCGGCATTTTCGAGGGCCGGAATAAACGAGTTGGGATAGACAAGCCCCTGGCCTGGAAGGTTGAGCCGGACCAGGGCCTCGTAGTGATGGATGCGATTGCTGGCAATATGCAGCACCGGCTGAAGATGAAAGACCATCGAGTCATCGGCTATGGCCCTGCGAACCCGCCTGACCCAGTCGAGATTCTTTCTGAGTTCGTCGCTTTCGCGGTCTTCCGGGTCATAGACGTGCACCCGGTTGCGGCCCCGCCCCTTGGCTACGTAGAGAGAGATGTCGGCCTGCTTCAGGTATTCTTCGGTGCGGCCGGCCTCGCCGTTAATCTCGCTGATGCCGATACTGCAGCTGACCTCTACCGCCTGTCCCTCGATTGTGCACTGCAACCCCTGGATCGAGGCTCGGAACTCGTTGGCGATCTCCACGGCCTGGGAGGTATCGGTGTTGGAGAGCAGCACGGCATATTCATCGCCGCCGATGCGACAGAGCAGGTCGGAGCGGCGCAGCCTTTTGGAAAGAAGGTCAGCGATCTGCTTGAGAACGACGTCGCCATGGTAATGGCCGAAGCTGTCGTTGATGACCTTGAAGTAGTCGAGATCGATATACAGCAGGGCATGGTTCCCCTTGCCCCGCTCACTGAGGGCCGCCATCTGATCGAGGGCCCTGGTGAAGTAACGACGGTTGAAAAGCCCGGTCAGGGTATCGTGCATGGCCAGGTACTCGAGCTCCTGCAGCGCCTTCTTGCGACTGGTGACATTTTCGAGGCAGCCGGAGACCGAGCGTCCTGTACTGCCGGGGGTCATGAGATCAAACCGCCCTTCGACCCAAATGGTGCCGCCCTCCCGGGTGAGAATGGGGAGCTCGAGGGACAACTCCTTCCTCGAACCGGAGAGCATCGCGACAATCTGTTCCCGGTAGTGGGCCCATTCGTTGTCGCTGTCACTGTCTTTGTCGCTGAGGCTGGCACAGTAATCGCTCAGGCAGCGGCCGAGGGATTCTTCGATGGAATATCCGGTCAGATGTTCCCAGGCCTTGCTCAAGAACTTCAGGTGCCCCTGCTCATCGATCTCGAGGACCACGGTGCTCAAACTGTCCAGCAGGTGCTGATGCGCCTGGGAAACCGACCGGTAGGCCTCTTCGCTATCCCGCAGGGACTGCACCCTGTCAGCAAACTGACTGTTGCTGACCATATAGTCTTCGCGCCGCGCCGCAATTTCGGTAACCCGACGCAGAGGCTCGGCGGTAAACGGTTTGGAAATGAAATCGGCCGCGCCCTCGAGCATAAGCTCCTCGGCCAGCTCCATGGTGCTGTGGGCGGTCATGATCACCACCGGCTGGGCCGGGTTGACCTTCATGATTTCGCGCAGTACCTCTTTGCCCGACATTTCGGGGAGCATCACGTCGAGCAGCACCAGGTCATGCCTGCGCTCGCACCACGCCTCGAAGCCTGCGCGACCGTCGTTGGCGATCTCAACCTGGAAACGCTGGCGAAGAATCCGTTCTGCCAGCGAGGCGGTATCGGCCCAGTCCTCGACAACCAAAAGACGGGGTTTTTGCAACGCTTTGAGGGGAGACTGCAGGCAATCGCGGATCGCGGAGGGGAGCTGATCGTGCTTTTCGAAAGGGATCACGGCGTTGATGCCGAATTCCCGGGCGGTCGTTTCGGCAATCCGCTCGCACCAGGTGCCGGCGACCACGATCAGGGGAATGGAGCTGGCGCAGCGGAAAATGCCGGAGCGAACCATCCGCCCGAGTTTCCAGCCATCGAGGGGGGGGATATCGACATCGGTGATCAGCAGGTCGATCGGCTGCTGGCGCAGAACGGTCACCGCGCTCCGGCCGTTATCGGCTTCGGAGATATTGGCAAACCCCGCCCGGATCAGAGTATTTCTGAGTACCTGGCGCGCCTCAGGATGACGATTGACCAGCAGGATGTGAACTTCTGAACCCATAGGCGTATCAGATCTCCAGCAACTCCCTGTTCATGCCCTGCCCCCTGTCTTGCAGATGCGGACAACAACCCAAAACCCGAAACAACATAATCATCAGCGCGGCCCCAAAGGCTGATTGCACAACGACCAGGGACTCGAGCAAAAGACATTAGGCGAAGCAAAACTTGCGCCAAACCCTACCTATGCTATCCTGTTTTTTCTGAAGGGTTCGAAAACACGCGACAGGCAAACAGGGCGGCTCCCCTTGCCGACAGGCGAAAACCCTTGACAACGCGCGCGCTCAGCAAATATTATTCAGCAATTATGGAAATAAGAAGAACGATGGACGAGGTAGACCTCAAAATCCTGGAGATCCTTCAAGAGAAGGCCCGAATCCCCAACGCCGAAATTGCCCGCCAGGTCGGCATGGC
>CALZIC010000399.1 GCA_945787285.1 uncultured Desulfuromonadales bacterium | reverse complement strand
ACCGGTTTCAGCGGCAAGGTGACCGAGGGAATCTCCTTTGTCGAGCTCAAGGACTGGGAAGAGCGCGAGCGCTCCTCCCTGCAGATCGCCGGTGAGCTGGGGCCGAAACTCTTCGGCATCCCCGGGGTGCTCGGCTTCCCCATCACCCCGCCCTCTTTGGGCCAGCCGTTCATGGATCAGCCGGTGCAGTTCGTGGTCAAGACCAGCGATTCCTATATCGACCTGAATGACCAGATCGGACTGCTCATGGCCGAGGTGCGCAAGAACCCCCGGATCCTGGCGGCGCGCACCGACCTCAAGCTGAATTCGCCCGAACTGCGCCTGGCCGTTGACCGGGACCAGGCGGCCGATCTCGGTGTCGATGTCGCCACCATCGGCCGGACTATCGAAACGATGATGGGGGGGCGGGACGTGACCCGCTTCAAGATGGACGGCGAGCAGTACGACGTCATTGTCAAGACCGAGGACGAGCTGCGCGCCACCCCCGAGGACCTGAACCGCATTCATGTGCGCAGCGCCAACGGGGCGATGATTCCGCTCTCCAGCCTGGTGACCATCGAGGAAGGGGTCACCGCCCAGTCACTCAACCACTTCAACCGCAGCCGCGCCGCCATCATCAGCGCCAACCTCGCACCCGGCTACTCCCAGGGGGAGGCCCTTCGCTACCTGGAGGAGGCCGCCGCGCGCATCCTGCCGGAGACCGCCCGCATCGACTACCAGGGGCAGTCGCGGGAGTTCAAGGACAGCAACGCCGGTTTGGTGCTGACTTTCGCCCTGGCGCTGATCATGATCTACCTGATGATGGCGGCCCAGTTCGAGTCCTTCGTCGATCCGTTGATTATCCTTTTCACCGTGCCGCTGTCGATGGCAGGCGCCCTTTTGGCCCTCCACATGACGGGCAACACCCTGAGCATCTACAGTCAGGTCGGACTGATCACCCTGGTGGGGCTGATCACCAAGCATGGCATATTGATCGTCGAGTTCGCCAACCAGCTGCAGGAGCAGGGCCAGACCAAGCTCGAGGCGGTCCTCGACGCGGCGACGTTGCGCCTGCGGCCGATTTTGATGACCACCGGCGCCATGGTGCTGGGCACCGTGCCGCTGGCGCTGGCTCACGGCGCCGGGGCCGAGAGCCGCTCGCAGATCGGCTGGGTCATCGTCGGCGGACTGTCGCTGGGGACGATGCTGACATTGTTCGTCATCCCGGCGGCCTATCTGCTGCTGGCGAGACGGCGGCAGCCGGTCGATGTTGCAGAGGAGGCTCCAGAAATGGCCGAGGCGGTCGAAGCCTGAAAAAGGCGCCTCTCGCCCGCTCCTTTCAGTCGTAGGGTGGGCTCGGCCCACCATGCTTATCTCGCCGTTGCGTTATCGGTGGGCACAGCCCACCCTACTGGCTTCAGTGGTTTAAGCATTTCATCCAAGCAATACACACAGGATCACACTATGAACATATATTCTCGTTGGTTTCTCTATCTCGCCCTGGGTCTGATGCTGACCGGCTGCACCCTCGGCCCCAATTACGTCCAACCGGACCTGGATGTCCCGCTGACCTTCAAGGAAGGCGCCCCCTGGAAAGAGGCAACCCCACAGGACCGGCTTCCCAAGGGGAAGTGGTGGGAGATCTATGGAGACCCGCTGCTGAACCAGCTGGAAGAAGAGGCCACCACCGCCAATCAGGACCTGGCCGCCGCCTTTGCCCGGGTGACGCAGGCGCGGGCCATCTCGCGTATCGATCAGGCCGACCGGGTCCCCCGCGTCGACCTGAACGGTTCGGTCGGCAGGACACGTACGGCTGGCGACTTCACCCTTTCCGGTGAAGGGGGCACCGGCAACAGCTTGTCTGTCCCTTTCGATCTCAGTTATGAGATCGACCTTTGGGGTCGGGTGCGCCGCAACATCGAAGCCTCCGTGGCCGATGCCGCAGCCAGCGAGGCCGATTACCAGAGCCTGCTCCTCTCCCTGCAGGCCGAGGTGGCCCGCAACTACTTCGCCCTCAGGTCTCTCGACTCGGAAATTGACCTGCTGCAGCGCACCGTGGCGTTGCGCAGGGAGAACCTCGCCTTGGTCAACAGCCTGTTCCGAAACGGCGAAATCGGCCAGCTCGACGTTGCCCGGGCCGAGACTGAACTGGCCTCCACTGAAGCCGATGCTGTCGGCCTGACCAAGGAGCGCAGCGAACTGGAGCATGCCCTGGCCGTTCTGACCGGAAAGGCGGCATCGACCTTTTCTCTGCCGGCTTCCCCGCTCGATATCGAGGTGCCGGCGGTAGCGCCAGGGCTGCCTTCAAGCATTCTGGAGAGGCGCCCGGATGTCGCCACCGCCGAGCGGCAGATGGCGGCCGCCAACGCCCGTATCGGCGTGGCCAAAACCGCCTTCTTCCCGGCCATCAGCCTGACCGGCAGCGCCGGCTATGCCAGCACCGAGACATCCGGCCTGTTCGACTGGGACAACCGCACCTGGGCGCTGGGTCCTGCGGTTTCGCTGCCGATCTTCGAGGCGGGGCGAAATGCGTCCAACCTGGAACGGGCCCGTGCCGCCTATGAGGAGGCGGTGGCCGGCTACCGCCAGCAGGTGCTGGTCGCCTTTGCCGAGGTAGAAGATGCCCTGGCCGGGTTGCGTATTTTGAATGCCCAGGGGGCGGCGCAGCAGCGGGCGCTGGAGGCGGCCCGGCAGGCCGGCCAGCGGCTGCAGAGCAGCGTGCTGCTGATCAAGGCCCTGGGCGGCGGCTGGGATACGATGGCAGGGGGCTCGCTGTAGCGGTGAGTCGTCCCGCTGCCGCCTGAAGTTCAGCCGGCATCGCGCTGCCTCGCTTAACAAGAAGAGGGCCGTCCCCTTGCGGGGCGGCCCTCTTTTGCGCCTTGGGGGTGGCGATTTGTAACGCCACCGGGTAGCGGGACTATTTTTTCAGCCCGGCCAGCTCCTTGTCGACCATCTGCTTGAAACCTGCCAGGCTCCGGTTGCGCAGCAGCTTGCCGTTGACAAAGACGGCCGGGGTGCCGCGCACTCCGGCTTTCTGTCCGTCCTGTCCGTCCTGGTTGACCCGGGCGGCAAGGGACTTGTCGTTCATGCTTTTTTCGAAGGCGGCCATGTCGAGGCCGACTTCGGCAGCGAGTTGCCTCAGCATCTGGTCGCTCAGGCGGTTGTAGTTCTCGAAAACTTTGTCATGGTAGGGCCAGAACTTGCCCTGCTGGTGCGCAGCCACAACGGCGATGGCTGCGGGCATGGCATATTTATGCATGCGCAGGGGAAAGTTCTTGAATACGACCTTGACTTCGTTGGGGTAGGTCTCGAGCAACTGCTCGAGTAGAGGCACGAGCCTCGCACAGTGCGGTCATTGAAAGTCGCTGAAAACAGCGACCTCCACCGGTGCATCGGCCGGTCCCTTGTAGGGGGACCCGACGGTATTGATCTCGCGAACGTAGTCGAGGGTGGCGAGTGTCAGCGTCTTTTCACCGCCGTTGCTCCAGAACATCAGGTTGCCCTGGGGAGATACGGCGATCCGGTCCGATCCGGCATCGACCTGCAGCTCATCCTCGAGTTCCCCGCTGACCGAGTAGATTTGCACCCCGCCCCCTTCCTGAAGGACGAAGATCCGCTTTCCATCGGCCGAGGCGGCGATGTCGAGCGGCGTCCGGCTCAGGGGCCCGGTCTTCTGCGGGCCCATTTCAACCTTTCCCAGCGACTCGGTACCGCTGCCGAGCACGAGGGAGAGGCAGACCGCCAGGGCGGTCAGCATTCCTTTCATGTGGTTCCTCCTTGATTTGTTGGCCTATGCGCACCTCATTATAGTTCTTCCAATGATAGTCTCTTCCGGCCCTCGATTCAAGCCGCCAGCCTTAAATATAGGCATCTCGGGTCGATTTTACTCGGTTTCTTGAAATGGCCTGAGAGCGTGATATAAAAAACTCATGGAATGTTCGGTCGCCCTTGGATCTGTTCCGCTGTTTCGAAAGGCCGGCTCAATGCCTGAACGCATTATGTGAAGGAGGTCCGAATGCCCGCTGCGATATCCGGTTGCTGCCACTGCGGTGCCGTCCGCTTTGAGCTGAGCACAGCGCCCCGCATGGCGGTTAACTGCCACTGCACCATTTGCAGAAAAATCAACGGAGGAGCCTTTTCCACGTACGCCTCCATTCCGGAATCCAAGTTCCAAATACTCCAAGGAAGCGACCTTCTCGGCGGCTACGACTTCAGCGAAAACGCCCGAAAGCACTTCTGCACCAAGTGCGGAACCCCGGTTTACAACATCAACAAAATTTATCCCGGATTGTGCATGATCTATCTCGGTTGTCTCAACGACCCGCAGGCAATCGCCCCGGCGGCGAACATTTTCTGCCAAAGCGGTCTTTCGTGGGCCTTTTCGGTCGAGGAGCTCGAAAGCCATGAACAAGGCTTCCCCACCCCGGGCCGCTGAACCAGGCTTTTGGAGCAGGATGGTGTGTCTTTAACGATGTCGTTGGCAAATGGCGAACGACACGAGGAGGTCTTATGGGAGTGATCGTCTATCTGCTGGGGAGCCTGGCTGTCCTGCTGCTGGTTGTTTATGCGGTGCTCTACGTCCTGTACCGGCTCAACAGGCCGGCCCACAGTCCTTCGCTGTCGATCGGGCAGATGCCGGCAATGAAGCCGGAGCCGATCGCTTCGGGAGAAAAAATTCCCTTTTTAGACAAGCTGTTGACCATGATCTTCACCGTAAGGCGCTGGAGCCTGCAGGAGCACTGGCGTTTT
>CALZIC010000398.1:3327-4793 GCA_945787285.1 uncultured Desulfuromonadales bacterium | reverse complement strand
AAGAGTCCTTCGACTGATCCGCAAATTTCTGCGGGCCGGAGTCTCCGAAGATGGCAAGTGGTCCAAAACGGTGGTGGGGACACCACAAGGAGCAGTGGTGACCCCACGAACGCAAAAGGTAACTTTTCGGCATCTTCTCACTCCCAGAGGAACCGGGCGTTCTTGGGGGACCTGTGATCGGGATGGAGTGCTTAATCTTGATGGTATCCTTGTAAACGAGAATTTCCTTGACCACCAGCCGCAGGATTTTCTGCCGCTCGACAACCTCCAATGTGTTAGATGTGCTGCGTAAGCGCTCCAAAAAATCCCCCATATTGTCAGCCAGACGTAAAAACTTTTGTTGATCAGCTACTGTTGCCTCCAGAGTCCCCAGTTCCGAGAGCAGCGCTTTTTTTCTCTTTCGCAGGTCTGGCAACCGACTCCGTAGCTCATCCAGCTCTAAGAGGTTTTCCTGATACGCGTCTAACAGCTTCTCTATCCCCTTCTGTTGTCGTGCGATCTGCTGCTCGAGCACTACTTTTCTTTTCTTTGTCGGATTGGAATCATGAATCTCCTGGAGCCGCCGCTGGATTTCCTGCCGGATCAATTCGGGGTCCTCAAACAGCCGGACCACTTGTTCCCAGATGATCCTATCCAGGTAATCCTGGCGGATCGGCTTGTTTTGGCATATCCGTCCATTGACATGCCGGTAATCATCCGAGCCAAGACAACGATAGTAGTAGATCTTTCGCTTCGAAGTGCGCGTCGATGTCCGATAATAAGCATAGCCGCACTCGCCGCATATCAGCATGCTCTGGAGCAGTGTCGGCTCAATTGTCCGCCGAGGAGAAAATCGCTTGTTCTCTGCCAACCGTTCTTCAGCCAAGGCAAAGATTTCATCACTGACAATTCGAGGAACAGCGATTTCAATCCATTCTTCTCTGGGACGTTCCCGGTTGCTGCTGCAACGAGGCGAAACCCCTCCCCGCTGCCGTAAGGGCCGGGTGATCCTCTGCCTTGGCACCGTTTCTGTTTTACCGAAACATGCCGTGCCTTTATAGGCAGGGTTTCGCAACATGGCCCACACCGTAGAGCGTTCCCATTCGGATATTCTCTTGCGGGTAGGAATCTCGTGATCATTCAGCCACCGGACGATCGCCCCGATACTGAGGCCGGTCCCGGTGTATAATTCAAAGACCTTGCGGACCGTCTCGGCTTCGTGCTCTATGACTTCATAGTATGCACCGGCGGTCTCGCTTTTTTTTACATATCGAAACCCATAGGGCGCACCGGCGAGCACATTTATGGAACCCGCCTTGGCACGATGACGTTTCCCGCGCCGTGTCCGTTCAGCGATTTGCGCCCGTTCGTACTCGGCCATAACTAGCGGGCCGGGGTCGGACCACGGAAACTTGTTGATAATTATAGGTTAATTAATAAAATTGCAGGCATATTCAGCCTTAAAAGCCCCTTTTTAGGGGCAAAAA
>CALZIC010000398.1:0-3312 GCA_945787285.1 uncultured Desulfuromonadales bacterium | reverse complement strand
GGGCCGGGGTCGGACCACGGAAACTTGTTGATAATTATAGGTTAATTAATAAAATTGCAGGCATATTCAGCCTTAAAAGCCCCTTTTTAGGGGCAAAAAGGTCATTTTAAGATGGCAAAAGCAAACCGACACTTGTTTCCCGGCCATATGTGGCACATTGCCCACTGGTGCCACTAAAGAGAATTCCTCCTGAAATTCTCAAAATACGGATCACGCTGGCTCTATTGGCTATTTCAGGCAAAGAAGCGTTGCGGGCTACGCGTGCTGAACTATACCGTGACATCCAACCAGATTACTTCTTGCAATCGATACCGGGCGGGTATCATTCCCAAATGCATTCAGTTGATCGCCGGAAGAGTGGCGCAGGAATTAATCAGCGAAAAGGGCGTAAGGGTGCCTTCTGGGAAGACCGTTATCACGCCACGGCTGTGGCAACCGACGAACACCTGATGGGATGCCTGGCGTATATCGATCTGAACATGGTGAGGGCCGGCGTCGTGAACCATCCCTCGGGATGGGAGATGAGCGGCTACAATGAGATACAGAACCCTCCTGAACGCTATTCGGTGAGGGTTAAGGGAACTCTGCGGATTTGCAAAGGGTAGCCGTCACCGGGAAAGTTGCTGGACTGAGAGCTTAGCCGTTGGAAGCCCTACCTTTGTGGCAGAGACCAAAGCCAAGCTGGGCTTTAAGGCAAGGGGCAGAAAATTTGAAAAGCGAGAAGACCGGTTTGTATTACGAGAGGAGACAGTACCTTACAGGCCTGATTTCGACCCCAAAAAGGGCGTTCTAAGCCCTGAAAACACCTATCATTGGGCTGATTTTCCTTACAATTCAGCAGATTAGCGTGGTCCGACCCCAGTTTCGACCCCGACGGTTTGACGAGGGGGCTAAGGGAAACAGTCAAACACGTGGGCATCTGGCCAGGTGCTTAATGGACATTGGCAGAATTCACCAGACGGTTTGCTGTGCACCGAGGTTCTACTCTATTAGCCGTATAAATGATGAAACGAGTATTTAAAAGCGCTATCTTTGTAGGCGTTTTAGTAGCAATGTTCAGCCTATGGTGGGGTGTCCAGAAAGATCAGGACAGAAATCCACATGAGGCATTGAACGATTTCTACGAGGCTAAGGATCGAGCTGAAGACCAGCTCATGGACCCATTAATCCTAGCTGGAAGCGACGTCGTGCCATTGGTTTTAGCAGAGTTGCCCAACAAGGAGATGCGGTTGAGAAGGTACGCAATTGGCTTTCTCGGCAACGGACGTCATTCTCAAGCATTGCCAAGCTTAGTAACCATTTTAAAAGACGAATCAGAAATCTACTATTTCCGGGCCGACGCATTGGCTGCCATCTATCAAATCTCCCCTGGTCGCGCAAAGGAACTTGCGCCAGAATATGTAAATGGTAAGGAACTGCTGGGAATGGTCGCTAAAGACATCGTCGCTGGAAAGAATCCAATATATTTTGAGCGCACCTACTGGGATGCTTTTTGGCATGTTCACAACTAATGTCAAAAGAACGGCTAACCCATAAGGATCGATACGACCCGAAGGTGTCGTCTCAATCCATTGTTCAAGAAGCCCGATGTTTTTGGCACGATCTTTTAAAATAGGGAATTGCTTTTCAGGCAGGTGGGTTCAGAGACCCCCTGAGTGCGGATCTTGCGGTGGTTGGGCGCTATTTTCTGCCGGCAGGGCTATGTTGGTACTTCTTTCCGGGGCATCCGGGGCACTTTTCCCCTCTGAAACACCTCGATTTTTGCCTGAAAGGACGCACTGGTCCCTGGCCGCTGCGAAAGAGGTGCTGAGCAGCCCCATGCGAACCCTTCGACTGCGGGATTCTGTGGGTGGCTCGCGAAGTCGGCTAGCCTGTCCGCGCCTTTGCCTCGGGTTGGGGTTTCTGCGGCAGAATCAGTCGGTAATGTTCAAGCTCCTGGCCGCACTGCCGACAGTTCAGCACAGGGCGCGGTTCCGGCTCGGCTTTCGGCACCGCCAGGGTAAAGCCGTGAGCCATCTGGATGCGGGCGCGCACCTCCTCCAAGGGCATGCGGCAGCCCGGGCTCAAGAAGCCGTAGTAGCGCACCTTCATAAAACCCCAGGGTAGCACGTGCTGCAGAAAGAGTCGGATGAACTCCAGGGCGTCGACCTCTCGGGTGCGCGGCCTGCTGCTGCCCTTCTTGCGGTAGCTGAAGACGACCCGCCCGTTTTCGAACGAGACGATGCGGCTGTTGGAGATCGCCACGCGAAAGACGTAGGGCGCCAGGTACTTCAAAGAACCTTCGGCATCGCCCACGGCCTGGCAATTGACGTTCCAATCGGCCTTCCAGACACTCGGAGGAATTTCCCCGAGGCGTCCCGCCTTGCTGATCCGGTCGCGAAACTTGGCGCGGACGATGGGAGAGAGGGCTTCGACCGGCAGGTAGAAGGCGTTGCGCGAGGCCTTCCATTCTCCCGAGTCGGTGGCGATCGCACCGCCGGTGACCACGTAGTGGATGTGCGGATGGTACTGAAGCTGCCGGCCCCAGGTGTGCAGCACGCCGAAGAAGCCCGGCAGGTCACCGCCGACAAAGCGGGCATCCTTGACCAGTTTTTTTATCGCCTCGGAGGAGGCGGCGAACAGGGCCGCATAAGAGAGCCTCTGGTTGCTGCGCATGAAGGGGCGCAGTTGCTGAGGGACGGTGAAGGTCACCATGAAGTGCGCCCCTGGCATCTGGCGCTCCAGCTGCCGCTCGAGCCACTGGCGCCCCTTGCGATGCTGACAGATGGGGCAGTGGCGGTTGCCGCAACCCAGGTGCAGCACATGGTCCTCGCCGCAGTTCTCGCAGCGGTAGACGGTGGTGCCGCTGTGCGGGGTTCGGCAGCGGATAATCGCCTCGATGGCCTTGCGGTGCTGAGGTGGCAGCTTCTCGCCGTGCTTTCTCAGATATTCGGGGCCGTGGGTGCGGAAGATCTCGGCAATGCTATTCATGGAGCAGGCCCTCCATGAGATTGTTGATCAGCTCATAGGCGTCCTCGTGCCCCTTCTGGGTTAGATGCAGGTACATCGTGGTGGTGTCGAGGGACGAGTGGCCCAGATACCTCTGGATGACGCGGATATTGACGCCCTCTTCGAGCAGGTGGGTGGCGTAGGAGTGGCGCAGGGTGTGGATCCTGACATCCTTTTTGTGGATTGCCGCCTCGCGCACCGCGGTCTTCATCGCCCCTTGAACGCTGCTGGGGGCCATGGGGGATTTGGCTTTGTGGGCATTTTTGCCGTTGCGCCCCAGGGCGGGAAAGAGCAGGCGCGGATGGCGGTGGGTTGCCCAATAGC
>CALZIC010000397.1 GCA_945787285.1 uncultured Desulfuromonadales bacterium | reverse complement strand
TTCTCGGATTTCTAAGATATTTTGATGCACATTTTGCCCTTCATTAGTCCAAACCAGAATAGGGTAGGGCTCCCTATGGGGGTCACCCCACCAAACGGAAAAAAGTGTACGGCTTTCGCTAAAACTTTCTAAGATTTAATAAAGGTTGCTTGCCATTGAAAAATCGGTCTTCATATTTCGCTCAGAATCAATGATCGGACTCTCGGGAATGGTACGGGCCGCCCTAGCTGTCCATGTTTCAGATGCCCTCCTGTTTAACTGCATGGTTTTCTTTATTTCTGCACGTCCTTCCGTAGCGGCCTAAATTTCCCTTTCCCCAGTTTCCTGGCATTTTTCCAAATGTAGTCTCCTGTTAAATTGATGTGTTCCCAGCCGAGTGGAGACAGATGTGGTATCAGTTCCTCCGGCACGGGATCGCCGTGATTCTTTAACGCCGTTAGCGCCCGCTCCAGATAGACCGTATTCCAGAGGATGATCGCAGAGACGACCAGATTGAGACCGCTTGCGCGGTAATTCTGATATTCGAAGCTACGATCACGCATCTCTCCGAGGCGGTTAAAAAAAACCGCACGTGCTAATGCATTTCTCGCTTCACCCTTATTCAGCCCAACCTGTACTCGCCGGCGCAGTTCCGGATCTTGAAGCCACTGGAGGATGAAGAGTGTCCGCTCAAATCTTCCGACTTCACGAAGCGCTAGGGCCAGCCCGTTTTGACGCGGGTAGCTGCCAAGTTTTCTCAGCATCAATGAGGCCGTCACTGTCCCTTGTTGAATTGAGGTCGCCAGCCGAAGGACTTCCTCCCAATGTGCCAGCAAGTGCTTCTGGTTGATTGTGCCGCCGATCTGGCCAGCGAGTGCCGGGAAAGAGGTGTCAGCCTTGCCGGGCACATAGAGCTTGGTGTTCTTGATGCTACGGATTCGCGGTGCGAATTTGAATCCAAGCAGGTGGCACAAACCGAAGACATGATCGGTAAAGCCAGCCGTGTCGGTGTAGTGCTCCTCGATCCTAATGTCAGACTCGTGATACAGCAAGCCGTCTAGCACGTGTGTGGCATCCCGGACATTGGCATTTATGACCTGGCTATGGAACGGCGCGTAGCGGTCGGAGATGTGGGTGTAGACCATGACCGACGGATCAGTGCCGTACTTCAGATTAACCCGGGCCGCCGGTTCGCCACGTCCTCCGGCACGGAAGCGTTGCCCATCCGATGATGAAGTCGTGCCTTCACCCCAATAGCCAGACATAAGATGCTGGTGCTGGGCATTTACCAGGTTCGCCAGAGCCAGGCTGTATGTTTCGTCGCGGATGTGCCACGCTGCCAGCCAGGAGAGTCTCGAATAGGTCGCTTCCGGGCAGGCTTCAGCCATTTTGGTAAGCCCCATGTTGATGCCATCCGCCAGGAGTGCTGTCAGCAACAATTCTCGGTCATCACAGGGTTCGCCACTTTTCAGGTGAGTGAAATGCCGGCTGAAACCCGTCCATTCATCAACTTCCATCAAAAGTTCGGTGATCCGTATATGTGGCATGAGGGCGTAGACTCGACGCATGGCCGCGGCCGCTTCCTCGGGTACCGCGTTGGCAAGGGGCGTGATTTTCAGATTGCCTTCAGTGATCGACACGTCTGGCAATCCTCCTTTGGCAGCAAGATCATTGACCCGTGACAGCTCGGATCGCAATTCTTCAACCCGACCGGCAAGATAAGCTTTCCCGCATGACTCCACCGACAAAGGCAGCCCCGAAGTTTTCAGCTTGGTAAATGCTTCGGGTGGCAGCAGGTACTCCTCGAAATCCTTGAACTGACGACTGCCGACAACCCACAGGTCGCCAGAACGTAGCGCATTCTTTATTTCCGAGAGGACACACAGTTCGTAGTAGCGGCGGTCGATCCCCTCAGCGATTGTGACAAACGGTTGCCAACGCTGGCGAACAAAACTGGTAGGCGCATTCTTCGGAACGGCACGGGTTTTCGTGTCATTCAGTTGTCGCAATATTTTGATCGCTGAAAGTACATCATCTGCCACCGGCGCGGCGCGAAAGTCAAAATGGTTCAGCAACGCTGGAGCGTAACGACGAATCCGCGTATATGAGGAGCCGACCAACCCGAGCGAATCATCGCCAGAGGGGTGTGCCAGGCGTTCCGCTTCAGTGACGGTGGCTTCGAAAGTATCCCATGAGACAATAGCCTCAATGGCGGCATTGAGGTCACGTCCCTCTCGCTTAGCAGTGACCAGTGCCTGACCGATCCTGGCATAAAGCCTGACCTTTTCGTTAATTTCCTTGGCTGAGGCAGCGAAGGCTTCTTGGTGCCGGCGCTGTGCTTTGGAGAAGATGCCGCCCATGATCTTGTCGTGCATCGCCAGGGCTTCGTCGGTTAGTGTGGCACGGGTTTCCAGCAACAAGACAATCAGCAGGGCATGGCGCTGATCATCATCAAAGCGTCGAAGGTGCTGCGCCGTGGTTTGACCGGCCACCCGAGCGAGTTTCAGCAGCCGGTTCCGATGGATGCTCTGCTCCAGTCCGGGCGGCAGATTCAGATCACGTATGAGGCGCAATCGTTTGATGAGTTCGAGCACGTGCTTCCCATTCGGCGCACCGGGAGGCTGTCGCAGCCAGGTCAACGTGGTGATGGAGGGTCTTTGTTCGTGTTGTTCGAGCAAACGGTCAATCCGCTCTTTTTGCAACTCGCTCAGGGGTTCGGAGAGCACGCGGTAGAGATGTCGC
>CALZIC010000396.1 GCA_945787285.1 uncultured Desulfuromonadales bacterium | reverse complement strand
CTTGTTCTCGCGGATCGGCATGGCGAAGCCACCGCAGACAACGTCACCGAGAACGTCATAGAAAACATAGTCGAGGTCCGGGGTGTAGGCGCCTTCTTCCTCAAGGAAGTTGATGGCAGTGATAACGCCGCGGCCGGCGCAGCCGACGCCCGGCTCAGGACCGCCCGACTCGACGCACATGACATCGCCGTAGCCCTTCTTAAGGACGTCCTCAAGCTCCAGGTCCTCGACGGTGCCGAGCTCACGGACCTTGTCCATGACCGTCGCCTGGGCCTTGGCGTGGAGGATCAGGCGGGTGGAGTCGGCCTTGGGGTCGCAGCCGATGATCAGAACCTTCTTGCCGAGGGACGCGAGGCCTGCCACGGTGTTCTGGGTGGTGGTGGATTTGCCGATGCCGCCTTTACCGTAGATTGCGATCTGACGAAGTTTCTTTTCAGCCATTGGTTTGATCCTTTCATGCTGTTTGTTTTTTCGACCGGGCAACCTGCCTGACCCCGAGGCGGCATCCCCGTTGATGTGTCCGGGTGCGGCCAGTGGCTCGGTCTTGCGAATTTTAGGAAACGAAAACGCCCCATCCGAAACGATTTTCAGATGGGGCGCCTTTGCCCTCTGCGGCTCCGCCTTGGCGCCGCGATCTTCTTTTTTCTGGTTATAAACATAAAAAGCCCGCAGAGAGAATTTTCATTCTCCATTGCGGGCTTCATTGCCTGATTCGAAAAGCTCGACACGTCGTCGTGTCTGTCTTCATGTTACGTCTCTCCTTATAGCAGGGGGTGTGCCAAGTTTCTATTTTTGCTTAAAAGGCGGGCATCCTGCAGACTTGCAAGGTTATTAAAACATTCTATTGACGCTCAGGGGTAAAAATTGTGCTCACGATTTGTGCATGTGCTGCTGAGAGGCTAGGCAGCAGGACCGTTTTTCCATAATCCAGCCCTGAAGTCGGAAATCCTCGTTCCCCTTTTGAGTGGGCAATACCGCCCCCGGGCGGCCTGAAAGGGCTGCGGCTCGTCGTTGACCGGGGGCAAAGCCCCTGATAACCTGTCGACACACAAGAGGATCTCGCAAAGGGAGCATCGCTATGGCCACCGAAATTGAACGGAAATTCCTGGTAAAAAACAGCGCATGGAAAAAAGGGGCCAAAGGCACCCTGTACCGCCAGGGGTATTTAAGCACCGATCCGGAGCGTACCGTCAGGGTGCGCCTGGAAGGGGAGACCGGCAAATTGACCATCAAGGGCAAGACCGAAGGGATCAGCCGGGCCGAGTACGAGTACGCGATCCCGGCAGGCGAGGCAGGTGAGATGCTCGACAGCCTCTGCCTGAGTCCCCTGATCGAAAAGACCCGCTATCGCCTGGTATATGCAGAACGAACCTGGGAGGTGGACGAGTTTCACGGTGACAACGCCGGCCTGATCGTGGCCGAAGTCGAGCTCGAGTCCGAAAAGGCCCCGCTGCTGCTCCCCGAATGGGTCGGTCAGGAGGTTTCGGACGACCCCCGCTATTTCAACGCCAGTCTCGTCTCCCATCCCTTCAGCAAATGGTGACCGATGACAAGCGCGTGAACCGGGCTATAATGTTCGAACACCCTCCAAGCCGCAAAGACCGAACCCAACCTGATCACCCTCGACAAAGGAAGGCATTTGGAAGCCACTCTCCTTTTCAAAAGAATATCAGGGTCAATCCAGACCCTTTTCTGGCTTGCGCTGTGGCTGTACGGGGTCGGCATTCTTCTGGCCCTCATTATGCGGTGGTGGCCCGGCGACCGGCTTCAGCCGATACGCCTGGTCAATTACATGATGCCCTGGCTTCTCGCCGGCCTTTTGCCCGGCCTTTTGCTGGCACTGCTGGGCCACCGCCATCAACTGGCCCTGGTTTTCGCCGTCCCTACCCTCTATATCTGCGCGACCTATGCCCCACTCTTGCTCCCGAACCAGGCAGACACATTCTCCGCCGGCGCGCCGCTCAAGGTCATGAGCTATAACGTCTGGCGGAAAAATACCGATATGACAGCGGTTGCCCGAGTGATTCTCGGCGAGCAGCCGGATTTGGTTCTTCTGCAGGAAATCAATAGCGAAGGGCTCAAAAAACTGATCACCAACCTGGAAACTATTGGCGGCCGGGAGATTTACTCCGTCGAGGCAGCGGCCATCCATCAGGCCATCATCAGCCGTTTTCCCCTCGAGCAGCTTGAATCGAGTTGGAAAAAGGGGCGCACCCAGAAGGTGCTGGCAACTGCCCCCTGGGGCCCCATCCTTGTGTTAAACACTCATCCCCCCCGCGGCCAGTGGCACCGGCGCCACAAGCAGATGGCGCGGCTGCTCGATGCCGACGTCATCCCTTGCGACATTCCGGTCATTCTGGGAGGGGATTTCAACACCACCGACCAGAGCCTCACCTACCGGTTGATTAACCGGCATCTGGACAACGCCCACTGGCAGTCCGGCCAGGGGTTCGGCTTCACCTACCCCTCCTCCCGCTACCGGCTCAAGGACCTGGTGCCCTGCCCTCCCCTGGTGCGTATCGACCACATTTTCTACAGCAGCCATTTCAAGACCAGGCACGCCGCCACTCTGGGCGATGACGGCGGATCGGACCACTTGCCGGTGGCACTACCCTGAACCGCCCTCGACCGATTCGCTTGCGAAGCACCCTGCTCCCTTATTTGACCGGCGTTTTTTGACGAATCGAAACCAGGTGATATTGATTTAAGTAGGGGAGGACATCTGACCGACCGGTACACCAAAAGAGAGGGGCGTGGCCGATGGGAATTTTCGGATCAGGGGATACGAAAATCGCCGCCAAAATAGAAAAAATGGTTCGAACCATTGAGCAGGAATGCGAATACACCTGGAGATCCACCGGCAGGCGAACGCTGCAACCGGCCGTTCTCGCAGCCATGGCCCGGGTTGCCCGTCATGAATTCGTGCCGACGGCCATGAAGCCGTTTGCCTACGATAATAACGCCCTGCCCATCGGCGCCGAGCAGACGATCTCCCAGCCGTTCATCGTGGCGCTGATGACAGACCTGCTCGAACCGCAGTCAGACCACGCAATTCTTGAGATCGGCACCGGCTCGGGCTACCAGTCCGCGGTTCTGGCCGGCCTGGTGAAAAAGGTGTTCAGCATCGAAATCATCCCCCATCTCGCCGACCAGGCCCGCCGGCGCCTGACCGAAATGGGGTATGTCAACGTCACCGTCCTGCAGGGGGACGGCTACCGCGGACTGCCTGAGCAGGCCCCTTTCGACGGCATCATCGTCACCGCCGCAGCCAGCCATATACCGGCCCCCCTCAAAGATCAACTCAAGCCGGGTGGACACCTGGTCATCCCCGTCGGCCTCCCCTACAGCCACCAGGAGTTGATGCGGGTCAGCAAAGACCCACATGGGCAGATCAGCACCCGCTCGCTGCTCGATGTCGCCTTTGTACCGCTGACCGGCGACGAAGGCAGGTACCGTTGAAGGGGCCGCAAAAAGTCGGCAACTGCGCAGGTTAACACTTCTGGGGAAAGGAGATCGCGATGTCCGTTGGCAAATTCTGCAACAGAGAAGTGGTCATCACCGGACGGGAGACATCGATCCTCGAGACGGCAAGACTCATGCGCCGGCATCATGTCGGCGACGTGATCGTAGCCGACACCCGTGACGGCCAGCGAATTCCGGTCGGCATCGTCACCGACCGGGACATGGTCGTCGAACTGCTCGCCGAAGAGGTCGATCTGGATACCGTCGACATCGGTGACGTCATGAGCTTCGACCTGGTGGTGGTTAAAGAAGACGCCGACCTGCTCGATACGGTCAAACAGATGCGGGTCAAAGGGGTGCGGCGGGTTCCGGTCGTGAACGATCGAGGCTCTCTGGTCGGCCTGCTCGCCCTGGACGATCTGCTGGAACTGCTCGCCGAACAGATCACCGACGTGGTGCACCTTATCCGCAACGAGCAGGAGAGTGAGCGCCATAAACGCCCGTGACCGGCTTTCGAAAATCGAACCACTGGGGGTCACACCGGAGACGCTATGAGTAAAGGCCCCCTAGAAATCCGGGTCGAGTGCTACGCCGGTTACCGGGGCGAAGAGACGCCGCGGCGTTTCTTCCTGCGCGACCGGTGCATCGAAGTGACGCAGGTCATCGACCGCTGGCTCGATCCGGATCACCGCTATTTCAAAGTGCGCGGCGACGATGACAGCCGGTACATACTGCGCCACGATGCCGTTTCAGGCGTTTGGGAGCTGACCCTGTTCGAAAAAAACGCCCATTCCGATGAATAATCGAGACGGAAAAGAGTCGTGACTAATGCCCCTCCCGATGCCAGATACGCTGCCCGTCCCGGTAGACGTCCCGGACCCTGTGAAACGGAATCACATGGACCGTTCCATCCCGGTCGGCTATTTCAAAGCAGAAGTGATCGCCGGCAACAAAATGTACCCTCTCGAATGATATGCGAAAAACCGTATCCGCCACCCGGTCGTAGTACCCGATGTCAAAGCGAGCGCGGCCAAAGGCTCTGTCCCAACGAATGCGATTCAACAGATCCTGGATGGGCTGCATGATCGACCTCCCGCAATAGCCCCCCTGATTAATTTAACATACCCTTTCCTGCGGGGCATTTCTCACCCCCGGCGGGCTTTACCCCGAAAGAGAC
>CALZIC010000395.1 GCA_945787285.1 uncultured Desulfuromonadales bacterium | reverse complement strand
CAATGGAAATGCCCCGAGCCGATCCCACCGGAGATCACCAGCGATGAGATGTCGGCGGCGGCAGCGACACCAACACCGCCGACCTCAGGCCTCTTTCCGCCCATAAAGTGCCAGAGTTCGCATTCTTCGTCATCGAGCATGATCAGCGACCCTAAAAGCTGTCTCTCATGGACACCCGAGGAAACCGCTGTGCAGTGCCAACCTTCCCACCCCGCTGAAACAAAGGCTGAATTCGTCGACCTGGGCAGCGCAGGCTACACCGTCACCGCTTATCTCGGGGCGACCCTGAAAGGGTCGTTTAAGATCGGGTTTGACGATGAATCAGGTAAGTTTATGATCAAGGCAGCAGCCTCGGCAGCCTTGGGCCCCGGCTTTGGAGGCGAGTTGGCCTTTACTGTGGGTGTCAAACATACCTACAGCTTTATCGCCATGGTCTATACCCAATTGCGTGACCATGACTTTAATTTTGTGGATATCTTTGACCCCAAAGAAGAAACAGGTTTTGATACCTTCGAGTTATTCTGTAGCTGGTCGTACAAAATGTTGTTGATGGGCCATATGGTCGGCGCTGGCACGCTGTTTGTCGGCGCACTCGGGACGAAGGCAATGGGGGGCGGTCGTCAACTTATTAGAGAATGGGAAAAGGCCTGGGAGGAAGAAACGCATGCTCGGCAACTAGTCGAAAACATGAGCAAAAACGCTGAGGTGGTACGCTACACCACGCCCGAAGTCAAAGGCCGCATTCTGTTCCTGCTGATCAAACCCGAAGGCTTGAGGTTTGATGTAGTCACCTTTTTTAAAGACTGGGATATCGAGCGCAAGCAGGCGGTGCATACGGTTCTTTCCTGGGTGCAGAGCCGGCGCGATCTGCAGGAGGTGTTTGAACATATGGGGATAAACATTCCAAAAAACGAAGAGGTCGCCTTGAAAGCCGAACGAATGCAGGCCAACAAAGGTGCTGTCATTGAGTATCTGGAGAGGCTCGGTGTGACGGAGCAATCCTGGCGGGCCTGGCATGAAGCCCTGCCTGAAACAGCGGACACCTCATCCAGAGGTGCGGTGCAGATGCGTCAATCTCCGATGGGAATCTGAGTCTTACCCAGGTGGATTAACAAAGAGGGGCGGCAGAAATGCCGCCCCTCTTTACTTTAATGTGCGTTGACTGGCTGTGGAGTGTTGATCACACAACGGATTCCGGCACCGTCAGTGGATTCGGGTCCCCTTTCTTTTCGGCGCAATAACGCATTGAACTCAACAGAGCCAATAATACCGAATCCTCGCATTATTTTTAAATTGCCCGAAGCCGGCCCTTGGGGGTTCTTCTCCGGAGAACTTGCGTAATAATCCTGGTCGTACCAGTCATTGACCCACTCGCTGACGTTTCCGGTCATATCATACAACCCCAAGGGGTTGGGGGGATAGGTGCCGGGCGGATCGGGATGCCAGGGGGAACCCTTGCCACGGTAGTTGCGGCCGATGTCAATTTTTCCGTTATCGGTCGCGAAGGCCACATTAAGCCCCCGGCTGCGGGCGGCGTATTCCCACTGTGCCTCGGTGGGCAAATCAAAGGGCAGGCCCGATTCCTCACTCAACCATTGACAGTAATCCTTAGCCGGTTGCCAGGGGACACCCCATACTGGTTTCTCCGAGGTGCGATCTGGGTCGCCAAGCGCATCCTCATCGATAAGCTCCCGTCCTGTAACATTACTGAATAGGTCAAAATCCTCATAAGTGGTTTCGTACTTCTGAATCGAATAACTATCCAGTGTAACCTTGTGCGCCGGTTTCGTGTCCGGCTCTCCGGTCCAGTAGCGAAAGACCTCCCTGCCGTACTCATTGGTGTAGGTGACCCCGGCGTCGCCCATCGTAAAAGAGCCGCCTTCGACGAAGACCAGATTCTCCAGAGTCCGCTTGACCAGCGCTTGAACCTTCTGCTCGTCTTCTTCCGATCTGCAGGCTGACAGGCTTGGGACCAGCAGAACGGCCACAAGAAGGGCAATCACTTTTTTCATTTCAAAACGTCTCCGTAAATTGTATTAAAGGTGGATTAGCTGGGCCTCAGTATAGTTTTTCTGAATTACGGAGGCAAGGAAGAACCTGATTTGTGCCCAGTTGGGAGAGGACATGTTGCCCAGTTGGGAGAGGACATGTTCGGAAGGGGGAGGCTGAACCGGTGTTGTTAAGGAGAATCATGCGAACTGTTTTGTTGATTGTTACCATAATTCTGAGCTGTAGTTTTACCTGCCCCGATGCATTCGCCGCCAAGAGTCTTTACTGGAAGGCGCTGAATGTCGAAGCCACTCTCGATGTCGAGGGACGGCTGCATGTGATGGAGAGGCACCAGATGGTTTTTACCGGTGACTGGAATGGCGGCGAACGGCGCTTTCGGGTGGCTGGAAATCAGCGTCTCCGGTTTCAGGGGCTTGCGCGCGTCGATACAAGGAGCGGGGGTATGCTCGCCCTCAGAGAGGGGGACTTGTCCAACGTTGACCATTATAGCTGGTTCGACAAGCATGTTCTGCGATGGCGCAGCCGTCTTCCCACAGATCCGGCTTTTGAAGAGACAGAGCTCGTTTACATGCTCTATTACACTCTGGACAACACTCTTTTACCAACAGAAGAAGGCTATCTGCTCGATCACGATTTTGCCTTTCCCGAGCGACACGGGGCGATTGAAGAGTTCACGCTGACTTTGCACCTCGACCCCATCTGGCAAACCGAACAGCCGATTCCTGAAATTTTTCGGACCTACCACCTGGCACCTGGAACAAGTCAGATTATGAAACTGCCACTTGTCTATCAGGGTACAGGCAAGCCTGCCGGCGTGGCATATTCGATCCTTTTTATGGTGCCGGCCTACGTGAGATGTTCTCTGGTGGGGGCCTTTCTGCTCATCGCATTTTTCTACTGGTGGTCTTTTTACCGCAATGAAAAAGCTTTGGGACGTTTCGAACCCCTGCCTCCACTTGAAACCATCGATCGCCAATGGCTAAAGCAAAACATTCTTTCTTATCCTCCCGAGGTCGTTGGAGCGGCCTGGGATAATAAGGTGGGTCCCTCCGAGGTGGGCGCGGTTATTGCCAGAATGGTAGAGGAAGGAAAACTGCACAGCGAGGTGCGGACGGGCAGATTCGAGATGAAGGGGGAGCCGGTTCTGTTTTTGAGTCTGTTGGTGGATCGCCACTACCTGCGAGGCTATGAATATGAACTGGTTGAGGCGCTGTTCTTTGAAAATTCCACCACCGACAGCGAACGCCTGCTGCGTCACTACGGAAATGTCGGCTTTAACCCTGCAGGAATTCTCACCTCTGGCCTACAGGAAAAAATCGCAAAGCTGTTTCCTGCACCGGCGAATCATGGCAACAACCCTTCGTACGGTTTTTGGCTTATCCCCTGTGCCCTGGGGTTGCTGGCTGCTGGCAGTGTCGATGGATCATTCAATCAGGTCGCTATGGCCCTGTTCGGATTTATCTTTCTGTTCCTCCTGGCGGCGATGGGCTGGATGGCTGCTTCAGAGTATTCCCGTACCCTGACTCCGAAGGTTTCACCGCTTGTGCTTGCGGCAATGACATTTATTATGGCAAGCGGTTTTCTCGCTCTGGCCAAATACCCTCTCCTTGAAAACAATGTCTATATTTTGGCTGGGCTTATCCTTCAGGGGGTGTTCAATGTTCGCGCTTGGTCGCTGTTCGCACGCTACCATGGTGGTCCCAGGCTATTGGCCTTGCAAAGGAACATGGTGGCAGCACGAAATTATTTCAAATTCCAGCTGGCGCTGGCCGTTCCTTCCCTGGAGGATGCATGGTTTCCCTATGCCGTCGCCTTCGGTTTGCAGAAGGACGTTGACCGCTGGTTTCAGAAAAACAGTGTGCCTGTCGAATGGGAATCGGACTGGTTGAATGGGCCGTTTGAAATGACTTCGCTGGACAGCTCCAGCTCGCAACAGGGTTCCTTACCTTCAGGATGGAGCGGGGGAGCCTTCGGAGGAGCCGGCGCCACTGGAGCCTGGGCTGCGGCGGTCAGCGGAATGGCTGCCGGAATTCCGTCGCCCCAATTGCAAAGCCGGGGCAGCAGTAGCGGAGGTTTGAGCAGCGGCGGTTCGAGCAGTTCCGGTGGGGGAGGTGGGGGTGGTTGGTAGCCTTGGGCCTCCGGCAGGGGAATCACAACGGGGGTGGCAGGCAGCCCCTTCAGGCACATTTATAAGATCTCCGGCCTGATTGACCGAAACCCTTTCGAGAAAAATGGCGAATTGGGTCTCGCCTGTCCTCAGGTGCTTGACTCTGTTTCAAAGCAGTTGCGTTCCCGGTTCTTGCGGCTGTTGTGCGGATCGAAGATCTGACCGTTGATGGCAATATAGATCCCGGATGGCAGAAGTTGGACTGCGGCGATGGCGTAGCCGATGTTGAAAACCGCGTCGCTCGTGCGGAGTCTGGCCGGTTGCATCGAGCCGGTGAGCACGATGGTTTTATCCGCAATGCCGCAGAGTGCTCGGGCCGTTTCTTAAAATGGCCGGGGTGTATGGTTTTTCCGCCGCCTGCGTCTGTGGGGTGCTGGCCGACCGGACTTCCAGCGAAGAGGTGGTTGCTGAACTGAAGCAGCTGTCCGATCTGGGGATCCCCCACCTCAAACTTGCTTTTCTCATCGAAGTACAGCTTGTCGATGGTTCCCCCCGTGGTAAATATCTTGATCGTCATCGTCCTGTTTCCGTTTGAGTTTATCGAGGTATAGTGTTCCAATGGATTGCATTATTGGTTGAAGGATGGTTGTGTCCAAGCATATCGAACTCTTAGGCAAACTCCAGCCGCGAAGGGAGGAGAGATGAAGGATAAGGTGAAGTATCATATCGGTTTCAGTCGGACTGATCTCGGCGAACAGCTTCCTGTGGCGGCCCTGCTGTGCGGTGACCCCGGGCGGGCTTATCGCCTGGCGCACAAATCGGAGGGGCTGACGTTCGAAACGACCCTTTCGGAAAGACGCGGGCTGAACAGTTATCTGGGCTCTCTGGCCGATGGCCGGCGGGTTCTCTGCGCCACCAGCGGTATGGGGGCCCCATCTTTAAGTATCGTGGTCAATGAACTTTTCGACTTGGGGATTCGTCAGATCGTCCGGGTCGGCACCTGCGGGTCGCTGCAGGACGACGTGAAGGTGGGCAGCGTGGTCATTTCGCGGGGGGCGCTCTGTCGGCAGGGAGCGGCTGAGGACATCGCCCCGGTGGAATATCCGGCTTCGGCCAGCCCGTTTTTGACCGTGGCGCTGGTCGAGGCGGCCCGCCAGTTGAATATCGACTGGCACCTGGGCATCACCGCCTCGGTCGATACCTTTTACGAGGGGCAGGAGCGCACCGAGTCTTCGGCCAATAAGCATCTGCTGCGCCGCCTCGAGGGGATCAATCAGGAATATCGCCATCTCAACATCCTCAATTACTTAAAATGGCCGGGGTGTATGGTTTTTCCGCCGCCTGCGTCTGTGGGGTGCTGGCCGACCGGACTTCCAGCGAAGAGGTGGTTGCTGAACTGAAGCAGCAGGCCGAAGACAACGCCATCCGGGTGGCCCTGCGCACGGTGGAAACCATGGACCCGGAATACTCAGCGTCTCGTTTCTGGCGCTGAAAAGGGCTTTAGCAGGGCAAGGAATTTCTGCCGGTCCTTTCCATCGAGAAAGGCGGACTGAAAGGAATTGCTGGCCAGGCGGTAGATGTCGTCGTCCGAAAGGCCCAGGGCCTGCTGCACGGCAGTATAATTCTCTTCGATGTAGCCGCCGAAATAGGCCGGGTCGTCCGAATTTACCGTCACCAGGATTCCCAGATCGAGCAACTGTTTGAGGTTGTGGTCTTGCATGGTGTCAAAGACCCGCAGCTTGACGTTGGAGAGGGGGCAGACGGTCAGGGGAATCTGATTCTTGATCAGATGGGAGACCAGTTCGGGGTCTTCCTGGCAGCGCACGCCGTGATCGATGCGCGCGGCTTGAAGCTCTTGAAGCGCCTGCCAGATATAATCCGGAGGCCCCTCCTCTCCGGCATGGGCGACGCTGAGAAACCCCTCGGCCCGAGCTCGGTCGAAAACCTCGGTAAATTTCTTCGGCGGGTGACCGGCCTCGGAGGAGTCGAGGCCGACCGCGGTGATCCAGTCCTTGAAGGGGAGGGCTTGCTCCAGGGTCTGCATCGCCTGGGCGGCGCTGAGGTGGCGCAAAAAGCAGAGGATCAACCGGGAGGAGATGCCGAATTGTTTCTGGCCATCGAGCAGGGCCTGGCGGATGCCGGCGATGACCGTGGCGAAGGGGATGCCGCGGTCGGTGTGGGTCTGCGGGTCGAAGAAGATTTCGGTATGGACCACCTTCTGCGCATGGGCCTTTTTCAGGTAAGCCGCGGTCAGGTCGTAAAAATCCCGTTCCTGCAGCAGGACCTTCGCGCCTGCGTAGTAGATGTCGAGGAAGGACTGCAGGTCGGTGAAGTCGTAGGCCTTGCGCACTTCCTCCACCGAGCGGAAGGGAAGGCTGATCCGGTTGCGCTCGGCCAGCTCGAACATGAGTTCCGGCTCGAGAGAGCCTTCGATGTGAAGGTGGAGCTCTGCTTTGGGGATTTCCCGAATCAGTGATTTTACCATTGGGGCCTCCTTGGGAAACAATACAGTTCTGGACGATCGGCAATAGCCTGCCTTCATTAATAATACCTTGCGGTGGTGGCCTGGCAATATGGCGAAGGCCATCGGCCTTAAACTGGTTTCTGCGGGAAGGCGAAATGTCTGTTATGTTGATCAGAGGAAATCGGATTCCATTCGCTGGAGTCTTCAACCATTACTTTCAAAAGGTTGTGCCATGTCCTTGAAAAAAAGCAAGAATGGCGGTCTCGTATATTCCAGCGAGCAGGGGCGCATGTGTCCTGGCTGCGGAAAGCCCGTGGCCGGTTGCGCCTGCCAGAAGAAAAATACTGCTCCCAAAGGGGATGGCATCGTGAGGGTGCAGAGGGAGACCAAGGGTCGCAAGGGCAAGGGCGTGACCCTGATCACAGGCGTCCCCTTGGCCGGGGAAGAACTGAAAAAGCTCTGCCAGGAGCTTAAAAAGAAGTGCGGTACCGGAGGTGCTGTGAAAGACGGGGTCATCGAGATTCAGGGTGATCAACGTGATATGCTTATGGAGGAACTGAAGAAATACGGCTGGATTGTGAAGCGTGCCGGCGGTTGAGTTACCTCAAGCGTTCGAGCATTTGACGGGATGGGGAAATGAAGTTAGGAAGAAAAGATCTCATCTTTATTGCCATTGTTGTTGCCTTTTTTACTTTTCTTTTCTGGGGTACCGGCAAGGAATTGGGGCCCTTTGTCCCTGAGGATGCGACGCATCGGGAGTTTTACCAGGCTTTGGCTCAAAAAGAGAAAAGGAAGGATCTGGAAAAGGGTTGTCCGGAGTGCCACCAATGGGAATTTCTGCCAAAGAATCATCCCCCGAAAGAACAGTGCATGTTTTGCCACCTGCCTCCTGAATCGTGAGGAGTGAGGCTCACTTTAACGGGCGTCGAGCGACGATCCCTGTGAGGCTGCCTCCTTTTTTCGACGGTTCGAGTCCCTCTTCGTGAATAAGGATATCCCAGCCAGAAAAGATCCTCAACAACTCTCCCGGCTCCAGGACGAAGTCGGGGTTGCCCGGGGGGCCGGGGAAATTGCCGGCACTGCTGAACGTACGCACCACCACCACGCCACCCGGGCGTACGCTTTTCATCAGCGCGGAAAAGAGCGAGCGCTGCAGGTAAAAGAAGTTGAGCACAACGTCGAAGGTCGAACGGGGCAGGTCGGGGCTCTTTTCGAGGTCGACCTGTTTCAGGGTGATCTCGAGGTTGCGTTTTTGTCCTTCGGCACGCAACTGCACCAGGCCTTGGTCGGAGATGTCATAGCCGGTGACTTTAAAACCGTGCTCGGCAAGAAAGACGGCGTTGCGCCCCTGGCCGCAGGCGATATCGAGGGCCTCTCCTTTCGGCAGCAGGGGGAGCACCCTGACCAGCCAGGGGTCGGGCTCGAGGGCTTTCCGGTTCTTTTCTTTCCAGCGTTGGTTCCAGGAGGCTCTGCTCGGGCTCATCGTCGGGGAATGACCTTCGGTTAGAGAAAGGCTGTTCAGCGGATGTACGCTTCGGTCACGTAGCGCCGCATCATAACATGGGTATTGAAGTAATAGGCATTTTTGCC
>CALZIC010000394.1:3775-8651 GCA_945787285.1 uncultured Desulfuromonadales bacterium | reverse complement strand
TCGCTGGGAATGCGCAGGTCGTTGAGAACGTCGACCCGCATCGAGAATTCTCCGGCCAGGGCGTAGCTGAAGGAATCCATGAATTCGAGGTATTCCCGGTAGCCGAGCACCTTCTGCAGCGATTTGATCAGCGGGGTGACCAGCAGTCGGCAGGCCCGCCCGTTGAGCTTGCCTTCGGCGATGCGGGAGTAGAATCCCTTGCAGAACTGGTAGTTGAAGTTGGGGTTGGCCACCGGGTAGAACAGGCGGGCCAGCAAATCGCGCTTGTAGGTGACGATATCGCAGTCGTGCAGGGCGATGGCCTTGGCCCGGCCTGAGGCCAGGATGTAGCCGTAGCAGTACCACACGTTGCGCCCCTTGCCCATCTCGGTCGGTGCCAGGCCCTTGTCTGCCAGCATCTGGTCGATGGCTCGCAGGCGGGGACCGTCGTTCCACAGGATGCGGTGGTGCTGGGGGAGACGCCCGAAATATTCTTTTGCGTAATGGAACTGGCTCTCGTCGGCCCGGTCCAGGCCGATGACGATCTCGTCGAGGTAGGGAACCTCCTTGAGGTCATCGACTATGGGGCCGAGGGCCGGTCCCTCCAGCTCTGAAAAGAGCGACGGCAGAACCAGCGACATGGGGCGCCGCTTGGAAAAGCGGACCAGTTCCGCCTCCAGTTCCTCCAGGGGGCGGTCGGTCAGGTTGTGCAGGGTGGTGATCACGCCGTTCTGGTAAAAAGTTCCCACGTTATGCTCCTTTTAGAATGCTGTCGATGGCGTCTCTCCAGCCGGCAGGTCCGGGGCGGTCCGGATAGTGGACTCCCGATTTTTTCCTGAGTAGCAGCGGGTCGCCGCTTGCGGGCCGGATGACGACCGAGATGCTGGCCTCTTCAAGCATGGCCCGGTCGTTTTCGCCGTCGCCGAGGGCGACGGTGATCCAGTCTTCAGTCGGATGGCCGAGGCGATAGCGTTCCAGCAGCCAGTGCAGGGCGGTCGCCTTGTCGAATTTTCCCATCAGGTGGCAGAATCGCCCCCCGCGAACCAGCCTCAGCCCTTCTTCCTCCACCAGGGCTTGCAGGTGCCCCAGCGCTTCGGCCGTGTCTTCCCAGTAAAGGGGCTCGGTACAGGAGCGCTCCTTGGCCTGCTGCGCCTTCAGCTGGCTGAGTCCGGTCAGGCCCGCCACTTCGTCGGCGGTCATTTCGGCAAAGCCGCGGAAGCGGTATCCCGTTTCTTGCTTTAGCCTTCCGGCCACCCGGCAGAGGGTGCTGTAGTCTTCGCCGAAGCTGAGGCTGTCATAACCGGATAGGGCCGAAGCTTCCGTGCCGTGCGCGTCGTCGAAGTAGCCCCGGGGGATGAAGATCGCCCCTCCGTTCTCCACCACGAATGGGTGCCGGTTGCCAAGTTCGGAGCGCAGCTCCCTGATCTCGGCCCCGGTCTTGCTCGAGTTGAGGATGACCGGAGCGCCCACGGCCTCAAGGCGGTGCAGGGCCGGCAGCGCCGCGGCATAACTGTAGTCCTCGTGGTCGAGGAGGGTGCCGTCCAGGTCGGTGAAAACGAGCAGCTTTTTCATGGGCTTCTCTTTTCCGGGCAAAGAGTCAGGTTTTGGCGAGAACCTGGCAAATCTGATGCTCTTCGTTGACATCCATGACCAGGTCGGCCCGTTTCGGCATTTCTTCGAGCATGTGCCGGGTGAGCCGCTCGTAATGCATGATGAAGCGGCGCAGGTCCTGCTCGTCCATGATGCGCATGCTTTGGGCATCGTCGCCGTGGGCCTGCGCCAGTTTGCGCTCCTGGAGATTGCGCCAGCGGAAAATGCTTTCCATCGAAGGGACCTTGAGCATCAGCAGCAGGTCGAGTCGGGCAAAGAGTTGCGCGTAAGGCCCGGCCAGTTGCGTGTTGACCTCTTTGCGCCACTCTCCTCCCTGGTCCTCGTCGGCTTCAAGGCTGTTGACCGGCGTTGCCAGGCTTTCTTCGTCCTGGGGGCGCGCGCCGACACACCACCCTTCAAAAAGGATGATATCGACCGGCCCCTCAACCTCTTTCCAGCAAGGGGGCGGGCAGCGGTCATCCACCGCCTTGTCGAACATGGTGATCGCGACGCTCTGCCCCGGGCCGGCATCGGAGAGGCGCCTGATAAGTTCCAGCCCCAATTCCACATCGTGGGTTCCCGGGACGCCCCGGGTGGCGAACAGGGGGTGGATCTGCTGGGCTAGGCGCTGGCGCTCGGCCCGGGTGCGATAGATGTCGTCGATCGAGAAAAACGCCACCCCCAGATCGAACCCGCGCTTCAAAACGGTTTTCAGCAGGGCGCAAAGGGTCGACTTGCCGGCTCCCTGCGCTCCGTTGACTCCGACAACCAGGGTACCCTTTTTGCCGGAGGCCTTGTCGGCCAGCCAGGCCGCCAGGGGGACATAGAGCTCTTCCAGGGTGTGCGAGAGGTCGTCGGCAATTTGGAGGGTTTGCGCCTCTGCGAGAAAAAACGGCCGGACCGTATCTGCCAGGGCCTTTTTCTCGGCCGGTATAAGACCGTGCTGGGAGGGGCTTATGAGGTCTTTTTCAGTCATGGTGGGTTTCCTTACATGATGTGTGCCAAGCTGTAGATGCCCGTTTTTCTTGTATAATAATGAAAGAATGGTCTGTGTTTGCCTAAATTGAAGGCAGTGCTCGGCCAAAGGCACTAATGTCCCGTGGCACCTGCTGTTCGCCCGCCGGCGGTACTCAAGCGGGAGGCGGTTCGCATGGAGAAACAGGAGGGTTGCAGCATGGCAGATTCTTCATTGGCAAGGGTACGGTGGGCGAAGCGCCTTGCCTGGGGCTTGCTCTGGGCCGCTGTTCCATTGGCCCTGGTCCTGTTCAGGGTAAGTGAAACCCTTCAGCTCCCGCTCTTTTTTCTCATGATTCCCTATGGTTTCGTCTGCCTCTCCTGTGCGCTCTATTTTGCGCTGGTCCCGTGTCCCCGCTGCGGAAGGCGTTTCTTCACCGGCACCTGGGGGCTTAACCCGTTCGCAAGCAAATGTCAGAACTGCGCCCTGAGCATTCATGAGGACCGTCGCTGATGTTGTCAGGGGGGCGTGAATATGCGATGCTTGCGTCCATGAGATCTAAGTTACTTAAAATTATACCCGTGCTGCGGGCCTTTGTCGCTGCAGCGGTGCTTCTGGTGGCATCAGGCGCTCCGCTCTTCGCTGCCCCTGTTGTTTTCCCCGCTGTCGAAGGTGTCAATCTAAACAATGCGGCGCAGGTTCTGCCCGGTGATTTCAAGGGCCGGCTCAACCTGGTGCTGATGGCCTTCAAGCGTGAGCAGCAGGCGGAGATCGACACCTGGCTTCCTGAAATACGGCAGCTGGCTTCGGGGCGGCCCGGTCTTGCCTACTACGAGTTGCCTGTGATCGGCCCCAAGGTCGCGCCACTGCGCTGGATTATCCGCAAGGGCATGGGCTCCAAGATCAAGGCGCCCGAGGCGCGTGCCCGCACCATCCTGGTTTTTTCAGAAAAGGCCCCATTGCTGAAAGCCCTGGAGGTCGGCTCTGAAGAGACGATCGCTGTGCTGCTGCTCGATGACTCAAAGCGCTTGCTCTGGCGCTCGCATGGTCCCTGGGACGAGCAAAAAGGCGAGGCTCTTCGCCAGCAGGTGGTCAGAATCCTTTCAAAGCCCCGCGGGGGCCGCCATGAATAGCGGCATGCTCTGACCGCTCGGTCCTCGATGGTTTCGCAATGATTTACTCCCGATATTTCAAGTCAGGCCACCGGTTCTACGTTGAAAATGTGACCGAAGGCTCTGAATACCCCGCTTTTGAGTCCCTCCGCGCGACCTTGGTCGAGTGTCGGGATCTCGATTTCGATCTGAGAATTCCGGGGCTCAGCGAGTGGCAGGGGAACTTGCCCTTCTCCGGGGGGGACACAATCGAGCTGGTATCGGAAGTCTTCGGGGTTGCTGTTCGCCTCTCCGCCCGTTTTCAGAAAAGACTCGCCTCCGGCATTTTTCGTTTAAAAGCAACGGGGGACCTGAAGTTATTCTGCCGACGCTCCCACGTCCGCTACGATCTACCCGCCTGTTACGGTTTTTTACACAATCAGGAAGCGTTTCCCACCCTGCACCGGCGCTGGCTGGCCTGGGTGCAGGTTCTGCAGCACGGGGTGGCGCCGGAGCACCTGGTGACTCTGGAAGAGGGGACGATCAACCTGAGCGGGAGCGGACTGCGCATCGAGGTGGACAGGGCACCGGGGACGGGCGATTTGTTCCTGGTGGTATTGCAGCTGGAAGGGCGCAGCACCCCTGTCTGCGCTCTGAGTGAAGCGGTGTGGAGCTCAGTCGAGGGAGAGATTCCAGGACAGCCTGTTCGTGTCGGTATGCGGTTTGTGGAAATCCTCGAAGAGGACCGGCTCTGGATCGACCGTTATATCAGGCGCCGATGGTGGTGCAGCCAGCCGATTCCTCCTTTGCCTTAATCCCGATATTCGGGTCAGGTGCCCAGGTTCCAGCCGAACTCCCGGGGCAGCCCGGGTCTCGGTGTGCGGTATTCGGGCAGCTGCAGCACCTCGACTCCGGGGGGAGCCTTCAGTTCCCGGTAAAGCTGAGCCCCTTTGCCGATGTAGTTCTTGGAGAGGTGCATCGGCAGCACGAAGCGGGGCCGGATTTTTTCGATCAGCCGGTTCAAATCGTCGGTGCAGAGGTGGTAGGAGATGCGGGCGCGTTCGCGGTTTTCGGCCAGGTAGGAGCATTCGCAGATCAGCAGGCTGACCCCCTGCATCAGGCGTTCGATCTTCGCCGCATTTTCCTTTGTAAACCCCACGTCGGTCACATAGCCGATACTGCAGGGAGGGAGTTCCTTGCGGATCTGCCGATAGAGCTGGCCGGCATTCGATTCGGTGGCCGGCTGCGGCATGCCGTCGCG
>CALZIC010000394.1:0-3761 GCA_945787285.1 uncultured Desulfuromonadales bacterium | reverse complement strand
GATCGACCGCAAACGATTCGCGCTCGGTGAGCCGGAACATCAAAACCGGAATTTTGTGATCGCCAATATCCGCCTCGACCCTCAGGTAGGGGTTGCGGTAGATGACGGCATCGTCTCGCCCCCGGCTTTCCACCCGCCGCAGGCAGAAACCCTCCGGCCCCGCCAGTTGCCATATTTCACAATGGGTCGGGTAAATTTCCAGTACCCGGTACGATCCCCAGGTCTCTTCGGTCAGGTTCCAGTCGTAGCCTTGCAGCTTGTGCGAGAGCTTTTCGGCGATTTTCGGCGGACCGTAGATTTCGATGGTGCGCGGGGCGACATGCATGCTGCGGGTCAACGAATCGATGCCCATGAAGTGGTCCATGTGGGCGTGGCTGACAAAGACCGCGTCGAGGGATTTGAGTACCCGTTTGGCCAAGTGGTGGATCTGCCCGCAGTCGACCAGCAGGCCCCGACCCAGGGGACGGACCTTGAGGTAGAGAACCGGGTCGTCGAGCAGTCCGGAGAAGAAAGCCGGCTCAATATAACGGAAGGGCAGACGTTTTTTCATGGCAGGCCTGTCGGAGAGAGGGAGCCATTTTGCAACTTTCATATAATTTTACCTGACCTGAACGATCCGGCGAGCCTGTTATACTGTTTGAAGCCATCAATGAGGACCCGGGATTCCCTATGGAAATGCTAATTCTCTACCTTTTCATCGCCCTGTTCTTCTCCTTCACCTGTTCGATTCTTGAGGCGGTTCTGTTGAGCGTTTCGCCGGCCTATATGGCTGTTAAAGAAAAAGAGGCGCCGCGAACCGGCCAGATGCTGATCCGGCTCAAGGAAAATGTCGACCGGCCGCTGGCGGCGATCCTCACTCTCAACACCTTCGCCCATACCATCGGGGCCGCCGGGGTCGGGGCCCAGGCCCAGCGACTCTGGGGCAACGAGTACCTTTCCCTGGTCTCCGCACTGCTCACCATCGCCATTTTGATCTTTTCCGAAATCATCCCCAAAACCCTGGGCGCCATTTACTGGAAGCCGCTGGCCCCCATCTCCGGGCGGTTGATCCGGGGGCTGATTATTCTGCTTTACCCTTTTGTCCTGGTCAGCCAGGCTATCACCAGGCTTTTTCGAAAATCGGAAGGCGAAAGCGTTTTCAGCCGCCGGGATTTTTCCGCCATCTCCCGCATCGGTGAAAAAGAGGGGATCATCCAAAGGGACGAGTCGCGCATTATCCAGAACCTGATGCGATTTAACCGGCTCGATGTCAAAAGTATCATGACCCCTCGAACGGTGGTGATGGCCATGCCGGAGAACCTGACCATCGGCGACTATTTCAACCGGCATCCCAAGGGAAGGTTTACCCGGATTCCCATATACCGCGACGTTATTGACAATATTACCGGTTTTGTCCGAAAGGACGAACTGCTGATCGAGATTATCAACCATCGGCAGGAGACACCGTTGAAGGAAGTCGCCCGTCCGATTGACGTGGTCTATGAACACGCCCCGCTCCTTGCCCTTTTTGACAAGCTTCTGGCCAAAAACGAACATATCGCCGCCGTTGTGGACGAATATGGTGGTCTCGCGGGCATCGTCACGATCGAGGACCTGATCGAAACCCTGCTGGGGATCGAGATCGTGGATGAGCATGACACCGTCGAGGACATGCAGAATCTGGCCCGGAAGAACTGGCAGGACCGTGCCAGAAAGCTCGGCCTGGTCAACGAGGACGGGACTCTCGTTTCGGGGGAGGAAGCCAGGGAGTTCTCCGATGCAAAAGGCGTCTCTGAAAAATAACCGAGCGGTGCAGAAAGCTGCAATCTCTCCTATATTTGGGGGGCGGTCGGTGTGGAGGCTTCTCCTGCTCGTCTCCGCCGTGTTTGTCTGCCTCTGGTTTCCGACAACAGCCGAGTGCGCCATGGAATATCACTTTATCTTCTTTCCGGAGCGGGAGCTTGCAGCCACGCCCGAGCTGTACCATCTCGAATATGAAGATGTCACCTTTGCTGCGGACGACGGGGTGGAACTGCACGGCTGGTACCTCCCCGGTGACCCGGGCAGGCCCGTGGTTCTTTTCTGCCACGGCAACGCCGGCAACATCTCCCACCGCATCGATAATCTGGCTCGTTTTCGCCGGCTGGGACTTTCGGTCTTTATTTTCGATTACCGCGGATACGGCCGCAGCAAGGGCAGGGCCAGCGAGGCCGGAACCTACAGCGATGCCCGGGGGGCGCTCGCCTACCTGAAAGACAGGGGCTGGACGTCCGGGCAGATGATCTACTTCGGCCGCTCCCTCGGTGCCGGGGTCAGCGTGCAGCTGGCTCTGGAGACCCCGCCTGGAGCCCTGGTGCTCGAATCTCCCTTCCCCTCGATCGCCGCCATGGGGTGGCACCACAACCCGATTCTCTACCTGGCCCTCGGCTGGCTGCTCGATGCCCGTTACGACAGCCTGGACAAGATCGGGCGCATCGAGAGGGACAGCATCGTCCCTGAGCGCATGGCGCGGCGCCTTTTCGACAAAGCGAATCAGCCGAAAACCTACTACCTGATCAAGGGGGCCGATCACAACAACACCTATGATGTCGGCGGCGAGCCCTACTGGGAGGCCTGGCGCAGGTTTCTGGGGGAGGTTTTCCATCTTCAGGGCCCTGAAGCGTGACTTCCAGTCTCTGGAACAAAGGCGGCCCAAGGGGAGGCAGCATGATTATTCTGAGAAAATCAGGCGACAGGGGCCATTTCACATCGGAATGGCTCGAGAGCTACCACACATTTTCTTTCGACACCTATCAGGATCCAGACCATATGGGATTCAGAACCCTGCGGGTCATCAACCAGGACCGGGTGCTGGCGGGACAGGGGTTTCCCCTTCATGCCCACCGGGACATGGAGATTCTCTCCCTGGTTCTCGAAGGGGCGATCAGGCACCAGGACAGCCTGGGGCATGCGGAGCTGATCCGGGCCGGAGAAGTTCAGAGGATCTCTGCCGGCACGGGGATCATGCACAGTGAATACAACGCCTCGGACAGCGAGGACCTCCATTTTATGCAGATCTGGGTGCTGCCGGAAGAAAAAGGGCTGACCCCTTCCTATGAAAAACGGTCGTTTGCATCCAAGGAGCAGAACAGCCTGCAACCGATCGCTTCACGGGAGGGGAAGGACGGTTCGATCCTCATCCATCAGGATGTCCGCCTTTATGCGGGATCCCTGGCCGCAGGCGCTTGTCTTGATTACGCTTTGGATCATCAAAGGCATGCCTGGGTGCAGGTCGTTTCGGGGAATTTGACGGTCAACGACCGGGGGCTCGAGGCGGGCGACGGCGCGGCGGTGTCCGACGAGGCCGGGCTGCGTTTTGTGGCCGGGGAGGGCACCGAATTTTTTCTCTTCGATCTCTGATGGCCTGGCGGAATCAGACAGGATCCTTGATCGATTCGGCCTGGGGCATGTCATCGGCCATCTCCACCCATAAGGTGCAACCGCCCCCCGGGGTTTCCTCCACCCAGGCCTTGCCGTCATAGAGTTTGGCGATTTTCTGAACGGTGGCCAGGCCGATCCCGCTCCCCTCCTGACGTTTTCCGGTCGATCCCCGGTAGAAGGCTTCGAAAACGGTCTGCCGCTCCTGGTGAGGGATTCCAGGGCCCTGGTCCCTGACGTAAAGGCGTACCATCGGTCCGTTGCGCTCCCCGCCGATACTGATGACGGAACCCTCTTTTTTCCCGTAGCGTATGGCATTGCCGATGAGGTTGTCGAATACCTGGGTCAGCAGGGTTTTCGGCATG
>CALZIC010000393.1 GCA_945787285.1 uncultured Desulfuromonadales bacterium | reverse complement strand
GAGCCCCAGCTCTTCGACCGCTGCTTCAAGATGCAGCAGAACCTGGCCGTCAACGGCACCATGCGGATTCAGGACTGGGATATCAAGATCGATCTTTGCGCGAAATAGCAGTAAAAGGTCTGTGAGATGCAATTGCCCCGCCGGTTTTTCGGCGGGGCTTTTTTGCGTTGGCAACAGGAGAAAGGCCTCCCCGTTTGGCGGGAGGCCATTTCCATTTAAAAACCCGAGGCGCTAAGTAAACGCCTCGGGTTTGAAGGGTGGTTTATTTGGCGACCAAAAACAGACCCGCCGGCAATGACTCGCCGAACTGGGCAACCTTGTCCGATTCCTCGATGGCGATACAGTCGCGGACCACCCGGATATGTTCGGTGCGGGCTTTGGAGTCGGTCATTTTTTGGAGAATCGCTTCGCGGGCCTGATCCGAAACGTCGATGTCCCGCTGGTCGGTGCGGCGGGCGGCGAGGGTGAAAAGCGCAACCAGCCCGGCGTAGTCGGCCGATTTCCAGTCGAGGTCCTTCAGCTGACCGAAGGCCTTTTCGACCTGGGCCGGGGGCAGGATGCTGTCGGCACCGGCATAGAGCGGGGTGCGGCTGAGCAGCCGGCCGAGGGTCCAGGCGTAGGGCTCGCGGTGCTTGAAGCGCAGGTAGCCGGTCAGAAGCCTTTTGACCATCGACTGCTTGACGGTCACCGGCAGGCGCTCGAGAGAGCCGACCAGCCGCAGCAGCTCGGGGGGCGTCTCGCTGCCGGTTTTGATGTGCGACTGCAGCTTGTTGAAGAGTTTTTCCTGGCGGCCGGCATTGAGCCCGCCGGCGACCCGGCGCCACAAAATGCACCACTGGGTCAGTACGTTCTTGTCGTCGGGAAAGGCCATGCCCAGGCCGAACAGGCGCCACAGCTCTTCCATGCGGGCTTCATCGGCTTCGACGCCGTAGCCGGGGCGCAGGGCATAACCGGCCAGGTTCAGCCACGACAGTTCGTGGGCCAGGCTGCGGTTGCGGCGGGTCAGCCCCTGGGTCACGGTCGGCCAGAGGGTGCGCAGGGTCAGCGAGTCCCAGGACTCCCGGTCAGCGCCTAGCGCCTTTTCCAGTTGCTTCAGCAGCTGGTTCGGCTTGAAGTCGGGCAGGGTCGGGTCCTTCTTTTTACCGTAGAGCGAAAGGATGTACTTTTTCGCTTCCTCGATGCGCTCGGCCGCCACCAGAGGCGCCCGGTCGAGTTCTTGCGGAGCCTCTTCGAGGGCGCTTTTGCGCAGGTTGAAGTCGAGGCGCCAGCGCCCTTTGCCTTCTTCTTCGACGCAGTAGAGCTGAAGCAGGCCGAGTTCGTTGAGAGTGCACTCGAGGCTTACCCGCAGCCGATTGTTGGGCGGGGCAGGGCGGTTGGCCGGAAGATGCACGGCGGTCTGCAGGGGCGGCAGGGGGTGGAAGTCTTTCTCGTTCCATTCGACCACATCCCCTGGCTGGTCGCCGTAACGGCGTCCGGAATAGTAACACTGAAAACGCACCGCCTGGTTGACCAGCAGGTCGAAGGCCTGCTCGTGCAGGGTAACCGTCTCATCCGCCTCCATGCCGCGCGGCAGCACGCAGACCAGGGCGTGGCCTTTCTTTTTCTGCTTGACCTCGAGGTAGAGGGCGTGGGCGTGGCCACCGGTGATCCGCTCTCCCCCCTTGGGCTGCAGCAGCAGGTAGCCGTACTTGGCCGCCCCCCGGGCTACGGCCATGGCGAGGGAGTCGCTGGCCAGCACTGTCGGGGTGTGGCCGTCTTGCCACTGGCCGAGAAGGTCGGTGAGGCGCTGGCGCAAGAAGTCGGGGGTGACCGAGCCGCCGTTGTAAAGCACGGCGTCGACCGTCTGGCCCTCAAGAAAAGCGGCCAGGTGGCGGGTGATGGCGCTGTCGGCGGCGTAGGGCAGTCCCCATTCGCGCAGTCCCCCGGCCTTTTTCTGCGGGCGGTCGTCTTTGCCGCAGGCCGGGAAGAAGCCCTCGAGAACGCAGATGCGTACCTCGTCGGCGCTGATTCTGGCCGACTTGGTCGAACCGAACAGGCCCGAGCCGGTGCCCGAGAGGGTGACCGTAAATTCGGTCTGCTCGAGATCCACCTCGTCGCGCAGCAGGCGTTCCTTGAAGTCGCGGGCCTGGGCCAGCAGCTGGTTCCACTGGCGGCCGGAGAGTTTCGATTTGCGCCCGGTCAGTTTTTGCTCGAGCAGGTAGGCGAGGGTCAAATCGATGTTGTCGCCGCCGAGCAGGATGTGATCGCTGACGGCCAGGCGCTTGAGCCCGAGTCCGTTGGGGGCCTCGGCGTCGCCGCGCACCTCGAACAGGCTGAGGTCGGTGGTGCCGCCGCCGATGTCGCAGACCACCACCCGGGCGACCTTTTCCGGGGTCTGTTCGAGCAGGTCGGCGAGCAGGGTGATGTTGTGCCCCTTGTCGAGCCAGGCATAGAAGGCCGCCTGTGGCTCTTCGATCAGGCGGATGTTTTTCGGGAAACCGGCCAGCCGGGCCGCCTCTAAGGTGAGCTGCTGGGCCACCTCGTCAAAGGACGCGGGGACGGTGATGACCACTTCCTGTTCGTCAAAGGCCGCTTCCGGCCGCCCCTTGGCCATCACCCGGTTCCAGACGTCTTTGAAATAGGCCAGGTAGGCGCTGCTTACCTGGATCGGCGACAGGCGCTTTTCATCGGCAATGTCTTCGGATTTCCAGGGCAGGATCGGCGCGGTGCGGTCGATGTCCATGTGGCAGAGCCACGACTTGGCCGAAGAGACCACCCGTCC
>CALZIC010000392.1 GCA_945787285.1 uncultured Desulfuromonadales bacterium | reverse complement strand
ATGACGACAGATTACGGAAAATCGCTTGCCGCAATCTTTCTCCTGGCGCTGTTGGGGCTGCTCGGTGCCTGCGCACCGGTCCCCAGGGGGACCCCGACCTCTGTCGGTATTGACCGGGCGATGCAGACCGAGGTGTCGGTGGCCGAAACCGCACCGGCGAAAGCTCCCGAGCTTCCCTCGGCGGTTGCTTCGGCGCTCCTTCCCCCCCTGCCGGCGGTAAGCGACAGGCAGGCTGCCGGCGGCGAGGCGCGCTTCGATATCGATGCCGGCGGCACACCGGCGCGGGAATTTTTTACCGGCCTGGTGGCCGGCACCTCCTACAACATGGTGGTGCATCCCGAGGTGACCGGCGAGGTCTTTTTGTCTCTCAAGGATGTGACCATCCCCGAAGTGCTGGATGTCGCCCACCGCCTGTACGGGTACGACTACCGGCGAACCGGCCGAACCTACCAGGTCATGCCGGCCGGTCTGCAGTCGCGGATTTTCCCGGTGAACTACCTGAACCTGTCGCGCACAGGCATTTCTCAGACCCGGGTGAGTTCGGGACAGATCAGCGAATCGGTGAGCGGGGACGGAAGTGACGGAGGCGATGGGGAACAAAACCGCTCCCAGGCGGTCTCGGGCAGCCGTATCGATACCGAATCGAAAGCCGACTTCTGGTCCGAACTTCAGTTCGCCCTGGCGACCCTGATCGGCAGCGAAAACGGCCGCCGGGTGGTGGTTCAGCCCCAGGCCAGCGTGGTGGTGATCCGCGCCATGCCCGATGAGCTCAGGGAGGTGGAACATTACCTTCAGACCCTGCAGGGGAACCTGCAGCGGCAGGTGCTCCTCGAGGCGAAAATCATCGAAGTCGAACTCAGCGACGGTTTCCAGTCGGGCATCAACTGGGCCCTGTTGGGTGAGCCGGGACCGGGAAAATCGGTCGTTCTCGGCCAGACCGGCGGCGGCACCATCTTCGGCGGTGACGGAAGGTCGGATATCGCCGGAAATACCGGCTTGCTCAATCCCGCCTCGATCTTTCAGCGGATGGTCGAGGGGACCAACGCTTCGGCTTTCGGAGGGGTCTTTTCCGCCGCCCTCGATTTAAAAGATTTTGCCGCATTTATCGAGCTTCTCGAGGCGCAGGGCAACGTGCAGGTGCTGTCGAGTCCGCGCATATCGACCCTCAACAACCAGAAGGCGGTCATCAAGGTCGGCAGCGACGAGTTCTTCGTCACCGACATTTCCAGTACCACGGTGACCGGTACGGCGACCACCACCACGCCCGATATCACCCTCACACCGTTTTTCTCCGGTATCGCCCTCGACGTAACGCCGCAGATCGACGCTGGCGGCAGGGTGACGCTGCACATTCATCCCACGGTGAGTGAGGTGACCGACCAGGAAAAGACCATTACCGTCGCCGACCAGGAGCAGCAGCTGCCGCTGGCCTTCTCCACCGTGCGTGAATCGGACAGCATTATCAGCGCCCGCAACGGCCAGGTGGTGATCATCGGCGGGCTGATGAAGGACCAGACGGTAAAGAAGAAGGCTTCCATCCCGTACCTCGGTTCCATACCCTATCTCGGGTCTTTTTTCTCCCACGAACAATCGGTTTCCCGCAAGAGTGAGCTGGTGATTCTGCTGCGTCCCCAGGTGATCGACAGCGGCAAGGTCTGGCGGCAGGAAGTCGATGCCACCCGCAGTCGCCTCGATCAGCTGGGGGGAACGATCGGCCAGGGCTGGTAGCGATGGCGGAGAAGTCGCATGATCTATCTTGAGCATTTCGGCCTGCAGGAGGCCCCCTTTTCCCTGACCCCCGATACCGGTTATTTCTGCGGTACCGCCGGCCACCTCGAGGCGCTCGAGGTACTGCAGGTCGCCCTGCAGTCGGGCGAAGGGTTCATCAAGATCATCGGCGAGGTCGGAACCGGCAAAACCCTCCTCTGCCGCAAGTTGCTCGGCCGCTTGGATGCGATGGAGGGCGACTGGGTCTCCGCCTATCTTCCCAACCCCCTGCTGGGGCCGGTGGAAATCTACCGCGCCATCGCCGATGAGCTCGGCCTGAAGGTGCCCTCGCATGCTACGGCCCATACTCTGCTGAAAGATCTCTCGGCCCACCTGGTCGCGCTGGCGGCAGAAGGGCAGCGGCTGGTCCTCTGCATCGACGAGGCCCAGGTGATGTCGGATAAGAGCCTGGAGGCCCTGCGCCTGCTCAGCAACCTGGAGACGGAAAAGACCAAGCTGCTGCATATCGTCCTCTTCGCCCAGCCGGAACTCGACGCGCGCCTGAGCCAGCCGGGTCTTCGCCAGCTGCGCCAGCGGCTGGCCTTCAATTACCACCTTCCCCCTTTGAGTGCAGACGCCATGGCCCGTTATGTTGAGCATCGCCTGCAGGTGGCCGGATGCCCCGAACCCGACCTCTTCACCCCGGCGGCCCTCAAGGCGCTCGAGCGGGGGAGCGGGGGGATTCCCCGCATGGTCAACATTCTTTGCCACAAGGCGATGATGGCCGCTTACGGGCAGGGAGAGCAGAGGATCGAGCTGCGCCATTTGAAGGCGGCGATATCGGACACCGATGATGCCCGCAGAAACACTGCGCTCCCCCAAAAGGCCTGGCCCTGGGCCGGGGGGCTGCTGGCCGGGGCGGCCGCCCTGGTCTTTTACCTGGCGGCACGGGGGGGGATGCCATGAGCCTGATCAACCAGATGCTGAGGGACCTCGACAAGCGCAGGGAGGGGGCCGCAAGGCCGGACATCCCGGAGTTCCCGGCGCTTCGTCCGGTGGTGGCCTGGGCGCTCGGCCTCTTTGTTCTGGTCGCAGCCGGCGGGAGCTACCTCGCCCTGCACAGCGGAACCCCCGGGCCGGTTCCTCCCGTTCCGGCTCCGTCTGTACCGGTATCGGTCGAGGCCCCTGCAGAGGTCCGGCCCCCGGCGCCGTTAGACGCCAGCGCCGAACCGGCTCCTCAGGTATCTCCTTCACCTCAGCCCGCCTCGGCAGAAGGGCTCCCCGCACCTGCGGCAGAGCCGGTTCTGCTCGGCCTGCGCCTGGTCGAAAACGACCGGGGGGTGCGCTTTGTCGCCGAGCTCGATGCGCCTTTCAGCTACCGGGTCGATGCGCCGGCCGATGGTCGCAAGCTGATCATCGAACTCCCTGTCGGTGCCGGCCGGGAGCTGGCTTCCGGGCTCGAGCATGGCGGCGAACTGGTCACCTCCTCCAGCGTCGCGACCGCGGATTCAGCGACCCGGGTGGCCCTGTCCTTCGGGCTGCCGGTCAGCTACCGAGATTTCACCCTGCGCCCCGACGGCTCGTTCGGTCATCGGCTGGTGCTCGAAATCGAGACCGAAACCCCGGTCGCCTCGCTGATGGCCGTGCCGGTCATGGAGCCGGATGTGTGGGAGCAGGCCAGAGCGGGGGAGGTGGCAACGCCTGTAGTTAAGAAGCCGGCAGCTGCCGAGACCGCTGCGGGCCACCTGACCATGAACAGGCGGCCGGTCAGCCCTGCCGAAGAGGCCGGCTTCGCCTTTGCGGACGGTGTCGAAGGGGTCAAGACCGGGCAGCTGCAGCAGGCCGAGGCCAAGCTGAGCAGGGCGCTGGCCCTGAACCCGGTGCATCTGAAGGCCCGCGAACTGCTGGCCCGGCTGCTGGTCAACCGCGGCCGCACCGGCGAGGCCCTCGAGCTCTATGCCGAAGGGGTCGACATCTTCCCCAAGCATATCCCTTTTCGCAAAGGGTACGCCCGGCTGCTGGTCGACCGCGGGGATTACGGCGGAGCGATTCGGGTGTTGAAAAACGAGCATGCCCCCGAGGTCTCCGCCGATCCTGAATACCATGCCCTGCTGGCGGGTGTGCTGCAGCACCATGGCGCCTATTCCGAGGCCGCTGCGACCTACGGCGAGGTGGTGCGCCACTACCCGCACATGGGGCTGTGGTGGATGGGGCTGGCGATCGCCCAGGAAAACGCCGGTCGCCCCTCCGAGGCGGCGCCGGCCTTTGAGAAGGCCCTGGCCTGCCGGGACCTGAGCCGGGAGCTTGAATATTACGTGCAGCGGCAGCTGGAAAGGTTAGCCCAGATTATTCATGAATGATTCTGCTACAACCGCCGATTGCACGGCATCTCGCGCCGTGCTCGCTCCCTGCGCTTCGACGTACTTACCAGTACGCCTGCAGCGCGCGTCTCTGCGCTTGGCACGATCTGGCGTACACTTAACAGTTTCGCGACAAATCCTCATGAATAATCGGGGCTAA
>CALZIC010000391.1 GCA_945787285.1 uncultured Desulfuromonadales bacterium | reverse complement strand
GTACCGCGAATCACCTGCAACCGCACCTCGTCATCGGGGGTGTAGGTCCGCATCAGAGACCGGTACTCCGTCGGCGACCCGACGGGATCGTCGCCGAGGTCGAGGGCCAGCGGGTCAGAAACAGCGAAGACTTCAGTCGCATTATCGAAGAGATGATCGGCCGGGAGCCCCTGCGCTGCCTGATCGTGCGTGAAAACCGGGGCTATTATATCGACCTGCCCTGAGGCTTTGGGGTATAAAAAAGGGTGGCTGTACCCTGCTGACGGTGAAGCGAGGCCGGACCTTTTACTCTTATTTTGCGAAGACTGTTGAAAAGGAATACGCATGGCACGATTGCTGGTCGATGGCGAGGAGATGAGGCAACCTGACGGCGAGGTGCAGTTCGAGTTGGACGAGTGGATTTCGACCTCCCCATTTGAGGACCTTGTCGGGCTCACGATTGTCGAGGCCGCCGGGGGCAGGGCGGTACTGACGGTTCCTTTCAAGGTTAAGCTGGCCATGGGGGGCGGCTATATGCACGGCGGCGCTATTACCACTCTGGCCGATACCGCGGTGGCCATGGCCATCAAGTCGCTTCTGCCGCCTGGGACCGTTTTCGCCACCACTGAACTGACCACCCGCTTTTTCGACCCTCTCAAGCAGGGGACCGTGACGGCTACGGCCAGCGTCACCGGGCCCGAGGAGCGCACCTTCCGGGGGGAGGCGAGCATTACCGACGAAGAGGGGAATGAAGTGGCCCATTTCAGCTCCAGGTTTCGCATCGCCCGGGGGCAGGAGTTCGACTGAACTTGACTTTTAAGAGTGCGAAGAGTACAAAAGACGAATATATCTTATTTTTCATATGAAGGGGTTTTCATGCGTCGAGCTATTCTGCTGTTCGGGATTTTGCTGTTGGTTTTGCCGGCCCTGAATGTATCTGCTGCCGGCGGACGTCCGGGTTCCGAGCCGACCGCCGGGGTTCAGGTTGGCTCTCCGGCTCCCGAGCTGACCCTCAAGACCCTCGACGGCCAGACGGTGAAGCTGTCCGATTATCACGGCAAGGTCGTCATGCTCAACTTCTGGGCCACCTGGTGCCCCCCCTGTCGGGCCGAAATGCCTTCCATGGAGCGTCTTTACAAGCTGATGGCCGGGGATGATTTCGTCATGCTGGCTCTGAACGTCGAAGAGAACGGCGCGCAGACGGTGAAGGCGTTTCTCAAGAGCAGCCCCCATTCCTTCCCCGTACTGCTGGACGAAAATGCGAAAGCTCAGAATACCTACCGGGTTTTCCGCTTTCCCGAAACCTTTATCATCAGCCGCGAAGGGATTATCATGAACCACATCCTCGGTGCCAGGGAATGGGATGAGGAAAGCACCGTCCAGTATCTTAAATTCCTGGTGAAAGGATAGCGACCATGGGTTCCGGTGATGTCACATTCTGGATTGCCTTCTCCGCCGGCATCCTGTCGTTCTTTTCTCCCTGCGTACTGCCGCTGATCCCTTCGTACCTGACCTACATCACCGGACTCTCCTTCAAGCAGCTGCAGGGGGAACACCCCGGAGCCAAGGTGCGCATCCTGGTGCTTCTTCATTCGCTGGCTTTTATCGCCGGGTTTTCGGTCGTCTTTATCAGTCTCGGAGCCCTGGCCGGGGTCGCCTCCTCCGCCTTTCAGGAGCACCTTCGTGAAGGTCTGGAGTGGATCCAGAAAGTCGGCGGCATCCTGATCTTTCTGTTCGGCATTCACATGTCGGGCCTCTTTCATTTCGGTATTCTGCTCGGCGAAAAACGGGTGCAGCTGCATGCCAAGCCGAGCGGATTTTTAGGCACCTTCCTGGTCGGTCTGGCTTTCGCCGCCGGCTGGACCCCCTGCATCGGCCCGATTCTCGGCGGCATCCTCGCCCTGGTCGCCGGGACCTCCGGTGATTACGCCAAGGGGATACTCCTGCTGGCCGCCTATTCGGCCGGACTGGGGATTCCCTTTCTTGTTTCCGGTCTGCTCTTTCACGGTTTTCTTTCCTTTTTCAACCGCTTCCGCAAGCACATCCGGATTATGGAAATCGTTACCGGGGTGCTTTTGATGGTGGTCGGCGTCATGCTTTTCTTCAATATGTTCGGAGCCCTTTCCGGGTACCTGTACCGCTGGATTCCGGTCTCCGGCTGATTTCCCTTGCCGAGATCCACCTTGACAGTGCGCTGTTATTGGAATAAGTTGACATTCGATTTCACTTGAGGGGAGCACGCATGGCCAAGACCAAGGAAGTGTTCAGGGAATACCTGACCAAGCAGGGACTCAAATCGACCCGCCAGCGGGAGATCATTCTCAATGAGTTCCTGCGTTGCAGTACCCACCCCTCCACCGAGGAGCTTTACCTCAAGCTGCGTAAAAAACACCCCAACATCGGCTACGCCACAGTATACCGCACGCTCAAACTCTTTTCCGAGTGCGGCATCGCTGAGGAACGCCATTTCGGAGACGGTCAGACCCGCTACGAGTCAACCACCTGCGAAGAGCACCACGATCACCTCATCTGCAAGGAGTGCGGTGCCATTCTGGAGTTTGAGGATCCCCGTATCGAACAGCTTCAGGAAGAGGTGGCCCGGCAGCACGGTTTCACTATCGTCAGCCATCGTCTTGAAATCTACGGTCGTTGTTCAGGCTGCAGCGAAAAATAGTCATATCGGCTTTTTTTCGGACATCTGACTGAAAATGATTGTCAATCTTAGAGGGCACAAAGTTTACTGATGACGTCTCAGAAGTCTAGTAGTGAAGATCGCAAGATCATCCTGGTTGGTA
>CALZIC010000390.1 GCA_945787285.1 uncultured Desulfuromonadales bacterium | reverse complement strand
CACCTGGCGGATCCGTTCCTTGTAGGCGAGGGGCAGCGGAAAGACCAGGGAGATGGCATTGCGGGCGATCAGCCGGTTGGCCGCGGAGGCCTCCACCCCCATGTACCAGGCCCCGATGAGGGTGCGCAGCAGGCCGAAGGCGAGGATCGCCACGGCGATGCCGACCACCGTGAGGGCGCTGCGCAGCTTGTGGCGCAGGGCGTTTCGCACAACCATTCTAAGCAGGAACATCGTCGAGGAGTCCCTTCTCCAGGTGACGAATGACCCGGGCCTGTTCAGCGGCGCGGGGGTCGTGGGTGACCATGATCACCGTCTTGCCGAATTCCCGGTTGAGGCGGTCGATCAGCCCCAGCACCTCTTCGGCCGATTCCCGGTCGAGGTCGCCGGTCGGTTCGTCGGCCACCAGCAGGGTCGGGTCGGTGATCAGCGCCCGGGCGATGGCGACCCGCTGCTGCTGGCCGCCGGAAAGCTGTCCGGGGCGGTGATCCATCCGGTCCTCGAGCTTCACCAGGCGCAGGGCCAGGGCCACGTGCTCGCGCCGCTCTTTGCCGGACAGGGGGGTGAGGAGGAGAGGGAGTTCGACGTTTTCGAAGGCGGTCAGCACCGGGATCAGGTTGTAGAACTGGAAGATGAAGCCGACGTGGGCGGCCCGCCAGCCGGCCAGTTGCCCTTCGGAGAGGGCGCTCACCTCCACGCCGCCGACCCGCAGCCGCCCCGAATCGGGACCGTCGATGCCGGCGATGAGGTTGAGCAGGGTGCTCTTACCCGACCCCGAAGGGCCCATCAGGGCAAGAAATTCCCCTTCGGCGACATCGAGGGTGATGTTTTCCAGCACCGGCACCCTCTGGTTGCCGCGCAGGTACGATTTGCACAGGTTGCGGATCTCGACGATGGGGGGCTTTGGGGAAGTCATAGGGGCTCTTTCGCAAAGCTTTCAAGGAAGAAGCAAAATCGGCGGGTCGCGTCCCGCCAGACGCCTTCATTTTTGCAAGCCACCAAAAACGAAGCAAAAAGTGGCTTCCCCTGCGGGGGGGCATTTCTGTTGCCTGGTTTCAGGCCTCTTTTGAATAGCGGTGATCCAGGTCAATGGCTGTGCTTCGTGGCGAGGAAAACCGGGGCCCTATTCCTTTTCGGGCCCCATGGCGTGTTTTTCGATCTGCGGTGCCATTGTTGCGCCCAGTGTCTCGAGTCGTTGCGGTTCAAGCGAAAAGGCCTTGGCTTCTTTGCGATAGACGATTTGCCCTCTGCCTTCTGCCTTCTGCCTTCTGCCTTCTGCCTTCTGCCTTCTGCCTTCTGCCTTCTGCCTTCCGTCTTCCGTCTTCCGTCTTCCGTCTTCCGTCTTCCGTCTTCCGCCTACCCCCCAGGCAGCCTGACCCGGCTACCCTCCTTGATCTTTTCAAGCGGCCGGATCACCACCTTCTCCCCCGCCTGCACACCGCTGAGAATCTCCAGCATTTCGCCCATCTCTTCGCCCGTTTGGACCTTCGTTGCCGTCGCCCGCTCCTCCGACAGCTGGAAAACCACTTGCTGCCCGTTTCGCCGGGTCACAGCGGCGCGACTCACGGCGGTGCGCGGCCGCTGTTCCCCCTCGGTCAGAGTCCGCTCGAGAAAGGCGACGCGGGCGCTCATCTCCGGCAGGATCTTCGGCTCTTTTTCGAGAAAGCGCACCTTGACCAGCACCGTCGCCTTGGTGCGGTCGGCGGTGGGCACGATCATGTGCACAGCGCCGGCGAAGCGGCGCTCGGGGAGGGCGTCGAGCTGGATTTCGCAGGGCTGCCCGACCCGCACCTTCTCCAGGTTTGACTCGGAGACGTCGGCTTCGACCTGCAGGGAATCGAGGTCGGCGATATTGACCACCGCGGCCTTGGCCTCGGCCGCGGCGCCGATGGGGGTGACGATGTCGCCGATGTCGGCGTTTTTGGTCAAAACCACCGCGTCGAAGGGGGCACGGATCTGGGTGTAGTCGAGAGCCACATCGGCCCCCCGCAGCGCCGCCTCAGAAGCCTTGACCGCGGCTTCGGCGGACCTGACCGCAGCCCGGGCTCGAAGATGGCGAGCCTCGGTCTGGTCGAATTCGGAGCGGGCAATAATGCCGTCGGCCAGCAGGTCCTCGAAGCGTCGGAAGTTCAGCTGCGCCTCGTGCTGCTCCGCCCGGACCCGGACAACCTCGGTGCGGGCCCGCTGCAGCTCGGCCGCCGCCTGGGCCAGGGCCGCCTGGACGTCGCGGTTTTCCAGGCGGGCGATGACCTGCCCCTCCTGGACCGGACTCCCCTCCTCGACTCCCAGCCACTCGAGGCGCCCGGTGATCTTGCTCGCCACCGCGGCCTTTCGCTGGGCGACCACGTAGCCGCTGGCGTTGAGCAGGGTGAGGGACTGCGACGGGTAGACCTGAGAGACGGTCGCCAGCTCGACCTCCACGGACGGAGCGAAAAGTCCCATGGCATAGAGGCCGGCCCCGAACAGAACCAGCAGGGAGATGAGAAGCCATAGGTACTTTTTGCGTCGCCGGGAACGGCCGAAGTGAGCGTCCGATTTGTCAATCTTCAATTTACTGAGATCTTCGTCGACCATCGGGGCGACTCCGGGGAGGGGGGCGAAAATAGATGTTCTTAAACCTGCATCCGTGAGTTCAGGGCGGGAAAAGAGTGTAAGTGCTTGGCCTGAATAAGTGTTTCAAAAAATTTGAGTCGCACCAATAGGTTCGTCGGTGATTTTTTGAACGCTTAGGCAGGTCAATGACTTGCGCTATTGCCCGGTCAGAAATCATGGATTCAGGTTAA
>CALZIC010000389.1 GCA_945787285.1 uncultured Desulfuromonadales bacterium | reverse complement strand
AGGTCTGGGGATTGTTGCTGTCGTCTCCCCAGTTGTTGACGTAATCGATGATCTCCTGAACCGGAGTGCCGCAGGGCTTGAGGAGTTTGCCGCCCTGTCGAACCATGGCGGTGGTGCTGATCTGGTCCAGGCCGTCATAGTTGGCACCGTCCATGCGCATCAGGCCAAAACGAATGCCGGGGAAGGTGTTGAGAATATTTATCACCGCCGTTTTGGCATCATCCCACTGGGAGCCCGGCCCATTGCCCATGGAGCCCGAGTGATCGAGTATGATCAGGACATTGGGGTCGGCAAAGCCCTCGGTGGCAAATGGCGGGGCGGGGCAGGTGCCCAGGGCCAGGGCTGGGGTTGGGGCAAAACAGCCGCATACCAGGGCCAGCAGCAGGCCTGCAACAGTCACAGGGTTCAGATGCTTGGTCGTTGATCTCTTCATATCAGTATCCTGCCACGTTAAAGATTCTGCCGGCATTTACCTGTACCAGAGACTCGGCGCCTGCCGGTCCGTCCCCGGTTGAAGAAACGGTGTAGCCGAAGCGCATGAAGTCGGTGCTGTAGCCGGGGATATGACTGCCGCCGTTGTAGAGGATATCCACCCTGTAGCTGTTGTTCAGGACGTCGGCGGTTCCATACTTTTGCGGGCAAAAGGGATCTCCGCCGGCAATGTTGGGGTCGGTGTTTGAGCCGCAGTCTTCAATAACCCCGGTAACCGGAGTGTCGAGCCAATGTATCGCATGCTGCCAGCCGCCTTCTGCGCGATAAAAAGCGACATCGCCGGCCTTCTCGTTGCCGGCGATCTGCACCTCGATGGTGCTGGTGGTGGTCGCCGATATGCCGATCACCGTCAGCAGGGCAAGGATCAAAATGGATACGATCAGGGCCGCGCCCCGGTCATTGGCCAATGGAGAATTAAGTCGTGTCATATATGGCCTCTTAATAGGAGGAACTCCTGACGAAATCGAGCCGGGTCTCTTTCCATTGGCCCTTTTCCTGCCAGCGGCCGATGACCCTGATGGTCAGCATCCCCGAGGCGGGGACATTTTGGGCCACGTTCCAGTAGACCCTCTGCGAACCTGTATCGGGAATGGGCCCGTAATCGGCATCACCCAAGGTGTCCGTTTTATCATCAAAGCCGATATCTCCTAGGCCTGCTGCTCCGTCTCCGTCCAGATCCTGGAGGTCGGCATTGCCAAAGTTGAGGGCCATGAGTTCTTCGAGCTTGCTCTTGGTCAGATTGGTCCCGGAGGTCATGAGGTTGGCCTTCGTGTTGGCCGAGATGGAGGTCAGCTGCAGCGTCGCTACCGCCAAAACGCCAATCAAGAAGATAGCCAGGGCCACCAGGACCTCGACCAGGGAAAATCCTTGGTTTTTGCCTCGATATCCGGTCATAGACCCATATTCCTGCAATAAACCGTTGCCGAAAGAGTTCGGTTGCGGGCCTGCCCCTTAAAGGAGGTGGAGGCCTGGATTTGAATCGTCACTCTGCGGATAGCTGCGGGGTTGGCCACCTCAAGGGTCAGTGGGTCGGGATTGATTTGGTTCCCATTTTCGTCGAAATAGGTGAAGGTCAGTTGACTGGCATTTTCGGTGATGCGTTCGTGATTGGTGTTGTGAAAAGGGTCACCATGGTTGGCATTTGGTCCGGAGTGGTGGCAAACTTGAAAGTCAGTAGTGAGGCCAAAGGCGACATGCTCATTGGAGTCATTAAGTTCCCCGTCGGGTTCGTTTTTATTTAGGTCATTGTCAAGGTCAGTCGTGTCGTTCACATCTTTAGTGAAATAGATGTAGTCTCCTCTTGCAATTCTAATGGTTGCCCCTGCCGTGCCGCGAGGGTCGAACCCGGCCATGCGCAGCTCACGGGTGATCAGGCCCATCGTCCCGCGCAGGCTTTGCTGCATGTCCACCACCTGGTTCTGGATGGCATAGGCATCGTTCTGGGAGCGGTAGAGGCCGAACATGGCGCTGGCGAATACGCCAAAGATGGCAGTGACGATGAGCAGCTCCACCAGGGTAAAGCCATCTTTATTGTGAACGGAAAAACGATCTGCCATGGGTGAAATTCCCCTATTCAGTCCTTACCCTGCCAAATTTGCTTAGGATTACTTCCTGGGTTTGGTTCTGTCTGCTTTTGAGAAAGACGGTGCCAGGGGCGAAGCCACCGTTTTGTAGGACCGGGTAACCCCGGGAGTTCCATGCGAAAGAGGGATCGCCGGCCGGATTGTCCCCAAAGGTCACCCCATCCGCATCGCTTTTGTCGTTATCGGGATTAAAAGAGGAGGCTTGAAATTTAACCGCTGCAACCAGTCTCTCCCCAGCGGTGTATTGCAGGTCTCTATTGGTGTCCAGGTAGGCGATGTAATCATAATGGGTACCATCGATAGTCGTATCGAAGGTCAACGAGCAGAAGGAATTGTATTTGATGGCTTCGTGACGGGCTTGTTGAAAGTGGGCCATAAGGGTTCTGGCATCGCTGCGAAAATGACTGTTTTCCAGCCAGGTGCTGAATGCCGGGGCAGCTAGGGAAAACAGGATAGCGACGACCGTTACGGCGATCATCGCTTCCAAAAGTGTGAACCCTCTCTGCCCGAGAGGTAACCGCATTACATTTCTCATTTGTCCCCTCCTTTTTCCAGAAACAGGCTCTGCCAGAAAAAGGTACGCCCTTTTTAAATAAAAAGGACGTCATTGAACTATACCCTTAGCATGTCAAGTTTTTGATATCAAGGTTTTCAGTATAGTCAAATATAGCCTAAACCTATGTTTTGTCAAAGGTTTGACGGGCTTTCC
>CALZIC010000388.1:935-3726 GCA_945787285.1 uncultured Desulfuromonadales bacterium | reverse complement strand
CGATCAAATAGTTGCCGCCAAACCGAGCGGAGAATTTGATGCCGAATATGGCGACGGTTTTGTCACACCGGAACAGTTTGTGGATATCGTTTACAAGAGCCTGACGATGGATAAGGCGACCCGGTGACTGAGCCGAAACTGCCGGTTTTCGTCTACGGCACCCTGAGGCCGGGACAGAAAAACTACCCCCGTTTACTGCAGGGGCGAACCCTGCGGGAATTTCCGGCGAGAGTGCATGGTCGGCTGTACTTCGTCTCGAATGGCGGTTACCCCTATGTGCTTCCCGAAGACGGTACCGTCTGGGGCGATCTGGTTGAACTCGAGCCGGAGCATTACGACGAGACGCTGCAAGAGCTCGACCTGTTGGAAGAATATGACCCGCAGGATGAGGCGCAGAGTGTCTATTTGCGGCGGCCAACGGAGGTCTTCCTTGACGATGGGCGCTGCCGTCTCGCCTGGATCTATTACTGGAACGCGTTTCAGATCCTTGGCGACTTGGTCGAAAGCGGCGATTTTGCCGACCATCTGAAAGGGTGACGGCTGATTCGGTTTTCCTGCCCCAAAAGGAGAATCAGCGAACCCCTGACATCCCTTCAGTCTGGCCAAGAGTCACTTTCCCCTTCCTGTGAATTTGACATCTTTCATCTTGTTGTTAAGATTTCCCTTCATTCACTTTTTCGGAAAAAATGGAGGGCAAGAGGTATGGTCTTTCGCTACGATTCTCCTGTCGGAACTTTCACAATCCATCCTGTCGGGAGTGGGCAATTCGAGTTGCAAATCGATAACGCATTCGTAGCCTCCTATCGATCACCCGAGGCAGCCGCCCTGGATGTTTCCTTGCACGCTACGAGCTGGAACGAATGGGATCTTTACCCCGGCCTTGTTGCGCCTCAGAGCTTGTTCGAATGGGAGAGGCGGCGAGTTCACAGGTCTTTGATCCCGCCGGAGAGGACAAAACACTCCTTTTTTGAATCAGTCTTAGGTCTATGAGCGGATTGTTAATGTCATGAACACCCGCGACGTTTGAGTTTATTCAGGGATCCTTTTGAATATCCTGTTCCCCCAATCAATTATTGAACACTAAACGCCCACGGTTGCCAGATCGTGGGCGTTTAGTGTGTTGGGATATGTGTTGAAACTTGTCGCTGATATGGGCCGGTCAGCTGATTTCGCAGTAGGTTCATGTCGCAGATTAAATCTGGCCTTCCTGTCGTAGCTTGGCCAGATGGGATTGGATGTTCATCATTGCGAAGGGAAGCAACTGTTGATCAACCCCCTGGTAAATGATGTCGAGCATCTCGGTTTGTGTTTTTCCGTTAGCGTACAATTCCTGGATGGCTTTTTCCCGTTGGCGGCGATGCTGCAAGGTGGCTTCAAGGCGAAATGTGCTACGCATCGGCAGTCCATGAGAGGGAACGATAACCGACGGATCAAGATCAATAATCTTCTCCAGGGTTTGAAAATAAGTAGCCATGTCGCCTTCCGGAGCCGAAATGACCACCGTTCCTACATTTTGAATGAGGTCTCCGACAATGAACCAACGCAGTGATTCGGGAGCCAGAGCTAGCTGGCCAGCATCATGTCCAGGCACCGGATAAACCCGAACGGCCTCGCCCTTCCAGTTGGTCAAGATGTCCCCTTCCTGCTTCATCTCGACCAGAAGTCCGGAGAAGTAGTCGCCACCCTGTTTTTGGGTAATGCGGGTCCGGGTGTCTTCACTCATCCAGATCGGGACATTTAAGCGTTTTGCAAGCTCTGGTGCGTGTTCATGGTGATCGGGGTGATGATGCGTGAGGAACACAGCACTTATCTCATCGTCCCTCAGCGTTCGCAATAACTTCTCCAGGACTTCCGGAGATTTTGGGGATGGATCAACCAAAATTTTAGGTGAATTGTCGTCCCCGAGCAAAAAAGCGTTGGTTCGTTTTGCCGGAGGCAATGTGTTGCAAGGGACAGGCAGTATTCGCAACTCGCTGAGCGGTTCCAACCTGGGGACATAATTTTCTTCATCAAACTGCGGAGAAAGATCACCAAAACCGCAACCCTGCGGTTTTCGACTCAACGCTTCCAGCACCCAGCGAAGCGGGGGAACCATTAACGCATCCCCCTTGTGGAATGCGTTAAGTAACTGCTGAGGAGTCTCCCAGAAGGTGTCTGCAAGCTCTCCGGAATCGGGTGTGAAGACCGGGAGTGTTTTCAGGTCAATCCGGAAGAAGTGTAGGCGAAAACGCACCGGAACGATGGCCGGGGCCAGTGCCGTGGCAAGGAACTTCACCGAGGTTACTTGGCCGGAAGCAATTTCTGCAGGTAGGTCATAGCTAAGTTCTTCCTGGATTTCTCGAACCAGCGCATGCATTTTCTGCCCGTCCCAATCACGAAGAAAAGGAGCGGGGTGCTGTAGCTGGGGGTCCTCCCTATCAATTTTCCCGCCAGGGAAAGAATCGTATCCCGGAAAAGCATTCAAGTGCGGCTGACGGCGCACCGCAAAAATTTTGCCCGCATGGCAGAAAACGGCAGCTACAGATTCAATGATTTTCACATCAATGTCCTTTAGATAGGAGGGGGAATCATGCTTTTAGCGTTTCAAACGCGCTTCCAACCGCCGGCAGTATTCCTCACGGCACCAGTTTTCCACCTCGACCAGGGCCTTGAAGGCCTCGGCGAAGCCGGTCTGACCGATGGTGAAGACCCCGTGGCCGAAGACGACGGCCCTGCCTCTCTGGCCGATGACCGGGGCGACTTTTTCCGCCAACCCGCCGGCGCCGATCTCGCCCGAAACGATGGGGGTGCC
>CALZIC010000388.1:0-877 GCA_945787285.1 uncultured Desulfuromonadales bacterium | reverse complement strand
CACCACCGCCACTTTGGGGTGGCCGTGGAGGATGGCCCGGGCGCCGGTTTCCTGAAAGATGCGGCGGTGGGCCATCAGCTCGCTGGAGGCGGTCACCCCGGCGGTCGAGGAATTGTCGTCGGGGACCGGGTCGATGCACCCTTCGAGCTCGTCTAGGTGGGCGCCGGTCTGGGAGATGTAGATGATCTCTTCGCCCCGCCAGGAGATGTTGCCGAAGGCCGAGTCGACCAGCCGCTGCTCGACGGTGTAGCGGCCGACCCGGGCGATTTCCGCATAAATGCTTTCCCGGTCTTTGGTCGGAGCGGAAAGAAATTCGAGTTTTTGGCAATCGATCGGCTGCAGCCAGTTCTGGCGCAGGGGGGCGAAGGCCGACTCTTCCCCGGGAAGGAGGAACCCGTCTTCAAGAAGGTCCATGAGGTATTTGACGAAGGCCGCGTGGAAGACCGAGCAGAAGTTGATGTAGGCCTGCTCGGGGGTAAAGCCGCCGATGGCGACAATGCCCACCCCCTCGACGATGATCCCCTTGCGTTTGCGCAGCAGCCGGGCGAGCAGTTCGGCATCTGCGGCGTCGCCGGCGCGCACCAGGGGAATGTCGTGCAGAAAGGTGCGGGTCTCGGTGTCGCGCGGCACCAGGGCTGGCTCGGAGGCGTCGGCGCGCTGTACCAGAAAGTCGGTCAGCGGCAAAGACGGCTCGGCCGCCACCAGGGCCACCACGTTGAGTCTGTCGAGGACCGCTTCGCCGAGCCTCAGCAGGTCGGCAGGGCCCTCTTCGAGCAGCACGTCGTCCTTGACCAGAAAGCCGATCCGCTCGCAGTTGGCGCTGCCGTCGGCCTGAAGCTTGGCGTAGTATTTGGCCAGTTGGGTCTTCATGGCTGCT
>CALZIC010000387.1 GCA_945787285.1 uncultured Desulfuromonadales bacterium | reverse complement strand
CAGAGACCGGGCACCCAACTCGTGGCTGCCCCCACCCTATTGGCTGGAACCTTGCTGACGTCGGATGGCAACCCGATCGATTCCGCGGATCAGCAGGCCATGCACTCCAGTGCCCAGTATTCCCTGGAAAATACCCGCACCGACCAGGCCACCACCTGGGTGAACCCCGACAACGATCACAGCGGGGCAATCGCTCCGGTCAGGTCCTACCAATCTTCCCAAGGGCAGTACTGCCGTGAATACATCCAGACCATCATCATCGGCGGCCAGGAGTACAGCGGTTACGGAACCGCCTGCCGGCAGCCCGATGGCACCTGGATGATCGTTTCGACCGAACAGCCGACCGATTACCAGCAGGTGGTAACCAAAACCTATTACTACGACCGGACTTACTACCCCGCCGGAACCTACTATTACCCGTACACCCCGTACACAACGCACTTTTTCTTCGGCTACAACACGCGGTACAACGACCATGGTTACCGCCAAAGAATTCACCATAACCGCCACTTCAAGGCCAACCCCCACCGTGTGCGCCATGGCAGGCACCTCAGGGTAAAACCCTACAATGGGCGCCATGATAAAGCCTTTAATGCCGGGTACCGGTCGGGCAGTGGACGTCATTTCCGTGGGAAAGCGTTTAAATCAAGGGGCAGTGGACACGACATCCGCAAGAAGCACGACATCCGCAAGAAGCATGGCATCCGCAGCAGGCACGGCATCCACAGCAGGCACGGCATCCGCAGCGTGCATGGTTTCCGCACCGGCCATGGTTTCCGGGCAAACGGGAAATCTTTGCGAGGAACGCTCCGTTCAGGCGGCGGCCAGCGGTCCGGCGGCAGCCATAGCCTCCGAAGCGGCAGGCGCGGCAACGGAGGTGGGCACAGCTTCCGGGGTGGAGGACGTTCTTTCGGCGGCATGCGCGGAGGCGGCAGCGGCTTCCGGGGCGGAGGCGGACGGCGCTAGAACGAAGACCTGACGCAAATGGAAAATTCCGGATCCATGTACCCGGCCATCAGGTTAAAACAGGGTCTCGCGGGGTCTGAGTCAACCAGGGGAAAATATGCCTAAACCACCTTCTCTTCGCCTCTTCAGGAAAGGCGGGATAAAGCCAATGCTCTACACCAGTATATATTGGCCTTCTCTGGTCGCCATGGTTCTCTCTATATTTGTTCTTGCCTGGACTCCGGCCTCGGCACAACAAAGGATCAAAGTCGGGATTGTTCTGCCTTTGACAGGTTCACAATCCTTCTTTGGCGAGCTTGAAAAGAAGGCCTTTGACCTGGCCTTGAACGAAATCAATGAAGCCGGCGGTATCGACGGAAGAAAACTGGAATTCATCTATGAAGACGACCGGAGCACTCCCGAAGTCGGCGCTTGGGTTGCCGCAAGACTCATCGAAATCGACAGGGTTCAGATGCTGGCAGGTGGATACAGCAGTTCAGTGACCGCTGAGGTCGCCAGGGTAGCCCAGCAGAACCGCATTCCCTTTCTAATTAATACCGGCTCGGCGGATGGGATCACCATGCAGGGTTGGGAGTACGTATTCCGCCTGAATCAGCCGGCCAGCGAGTATTCTGCCATTGCGGCGGACTTTCTGAATAAAGTCGTCCAGCCCGAAACAGTGGCCATTATCTACGAGAATTCCGCCTTTGGCCGATCGCAGGCAAGGTTCTTCGAAGAGGCCTGTCAAAAGGCGGGGATCAAGCCGGTTCTGAAGGAAAGTTATGATCAGGCCGATTTCAAGCTATGGCGGGTCATGCAGATCCTTCTGAAAGCAAAGCATGAAAAACCGGATGTGGTGTACATGGTTTCATACCTGCTCGATGCCAGTCTTATTATGCATCAGGCCAGAGCCTTGTCCTGGGCGCCCAAATTGTACCTGGGCGGAGGGGCGGGATTTACCCTGCCGGAATTTTACGAACTGACCCGCGAGGAATCCGAGAACGTGATGACAGTGACCCTCTGGCACCAGACGTTGCCCTACCCCGGCGCCATGGAATACTTCACGAAATTCAAGGAACACTACGACCGGGAAACCGATTATCATGGGGCCCAGGCGTATGCGTCCGCCTACGTCATCGCCGACGTTTTCAAGCGGGCGAAGTCGTTCGGAGCCGATCATCTGAGGCAGGCGCTGCAGGAAACCGACATGATGACCCCTTTCGGGCCGGTGAAATTCACTTCTGACGACAACAAGAGCAACCAGAACAGGTTGCATACCTACCTGGGACAATGGATAAACGGCCGACTGGAGCTGGTCTGGCCTGAAAATGTCGCCCAGAAAAGATATGTCCTCCCGGCCGACCCGCCCCAATAACAAGGGACCGCAGGCTATTCCCAGTGGTCGTCACGCTTGCGCAGGGTGATGAACTCCACACGCCCCTGGTCGCTCACCAGCGAGGTCAGAACCCAACTGACCAGGCTGATGATCAGCGACCCGAAGACCGCCGGCCAGAAGCCGTGGACGGTGAATCCACCGATCACCCCGGAAACCATCATCAGCAGCATGGCATTGATAACGAAGGTGAACAGGCCGAGGCTCAGAACATTGATCGGCAGGGTGAGCAACAGCAGAATCGGGCGGAACAGGGCGTTAAACACCCCCAGCAGGGCCGCAGCGATAAAGGCGGAAAACAACCCGTGGACCTCGATCCCGTCCAACAGGTAGGCAGCGGCCAGTATGGCCAGGGTCTGAATCAGCCAGCGAATGAACAATCCCGGCATGGAGTCTCCCTTTCTGGTAGTGGCTGTCTGTAAAAAAACATCATCGCCGCTCCCCGATCAGAATCATTGGAATCGGGATCTGG
>CALZIC010000386.1 GCA_945787285.1 uncultured Desulfuromonadales bacterium | reverse complement strand
AGATGGGTAAAGCTGTTCCTGCTTTCTGCACAAGTCTAATGAAAGCTGGTGGACCACCTGATTTTGGTTGGACATATGATCAAGAATGGCATATTCTAAATGAATCTAAATCTTATTTAGAAAAAGTCCAGGATTATTCGCGGATTTTTGCAAATCGGGAGGGGTGGATTCTTTTAACTGGAAAACCGGAAAACGTGGACTGGGTCAACTACAAGCTGGGCCAGTACGCCGAAGACCCGGAAAATCACAAAGGCGTTTTTCTGCTGGGGAATCTGAAAACCGGGCTTTGGATGAAAGCCTCGCCGCAGACCGGGGCCGATGATCTGCTGAGGCGGATCGAGGAGTTGCTCGAGGACCACGCATCGGCCAGAAAATAGAGAAAAACCCGGTGAACCAAAAAACCAGGGGCTGCGACCAGTTGGGGCAGCCCCTGGTTTTGATGTTCGGCCAATCCCAGACCGGTTCTCAGGGTTCTGTTATGGGGCAAGGTTTTTCAAATTTGAAGAAGGTAGCCCAACTTCCCCTTCCGGGAGGATCGTAGCAAATATCCCGGAATCTCTTGGCGTCGGAGCATATCGGGTATTCATTGACATCGAATTCACAGTCTGCTGCCCAAGCGGTCTCCTCGATCTTTTTGCCGTACTCCATTTTGAAAACCTCGGCATGAGCACCGATAAATAGTTCTCCGCATTCAAAGTAAATCGGATCACTCTTGAAATATGTCACCGGCTTGTCAAATTCAAAGTTTCCCATGAAGAGTCCGACTTTGGGATTGCAGGTAGGAGTCAGGGGAAAATCCTTTTTATAAATTTGCCTATCGAAATGGACCGCCTTAATTTTCCAGGGTTCAAAAACATTATATTTGATGTGAATATGAGGCGCCTTTCCGTCCGTACCAGGATGGTGTAAAACAATCACCTCGCCGACTTCCATGTTCTGCCCTGCAATCAGGGGGACGACCTTGCTCCCGTCCGTTGCCAGGGAAGGCCCTGCCAACAGACAACCCAGAGCGACAATTGCCAATATTGTCAGCTTTCTCATTTGGTTCCTTCTCCTTTCGAAATGGGTTTCTTATTCCCGCCTCTGCGAGGAGGGTCCCCTCCATGTCTTAAAGAGACCATTGCAGGAAGAAACAAGCTAAAATCACGGTAACAGCTAAAATGGCTTTGTCAAACGGTCTTTTAGGGCCTCTCCAGGTCTTGTTTTCAGGTTCATTAAAAAAAGGGGCGTTAGACCTTCAGGCACCCCTTTCATTGGTATCAAATTTTGCTAAAGGTTCTACTCAAGCTACCCCGCCAAATCGCACACTTCGACCTCCCGCCCATGGGTCACTTCCAGAAGCTGATCCACAGTGATCGGGACAGCCGAAAAGTCGTTTCCGGCGGCGGGGTAAACACAGGAAAACCGCCGCAACGACCCATCGATTAGAACAGGCAGGTCCTCCGGCAGCAGGAAGGGACAGACCCCTCCGGGGGCATAGCCGGTGTGGTGGATAACCTCTTCGGCTTCGGGGAATTTGACCTTTCCGGTCAGACCGGCCGCTTTTTTGATCTTGGAACTTTTCACCTTCATATCGCCGCTGGTCACCACCAACACCGGATTTCCCCCAACCAAAAACAGGATGCTCTTGGCAATCTCGCCCACCGAGCACCCAACGGCCTGCGCCGCAGTCTCCGAAGTCGGCGTAGGCTGATCAAACTCCAACACCTCAATATCGTGGCCGCTCAGATAGTCCCTGACCTCTTCAATGCTCGGCATTTATCCCTCCTTAACGCAGCAGGGGCCGGAGTCGGTCAATTTGACCGGCTCCAGCCCCTGGTAAATGTTGTATAGATTTTCAGACTTATTTCAAGGTCTGCGAATAAGCGAGAATATCCCGAGCCTCAGCCTCGCTCAGCCCGGCATCGACGAGCATCGAAGGCATGTCGGAACCCGGATGCCCCCAGCGGATCTTGTGAATCGTCTCCTGTGGGTTGCCCTTGGCGTAATAGGCCACCCCTTGGATGCCGTCTTTTTTATCCTTGAAATCGATGGCATCGCCGTCTTCGTCATGACAACCGGCGCAGTGAACCGCGAAAAGTGCCTTGCCGTTGACGGGGTCGCCCTTGGCGTTACCGGCGGCATCGATAACCGTATTGATGTCGACCAGGCCCTCTTTGAGAAAGGTTGTCAGGGCCCAGAGGTCCTCTTCAGTGAGAAACTCGGCAAAGCTGTGTCGGGCCGCGGCATCGCGGAGGGCGGCGTAGAGTTCGGTGGTGGGTTTACTGCGCGCATCGTAGACGCCGGTGATGCCTGTGTAGTGAGACCCTTCGCTGTAGCGCCCCTTGTCGCCGATATAATCCCAGCCGTGACACTCTTTGCAGCGCCAGGAGGATTCGCCCTGCTTTTTGGCCTCGGCAGGATAAAGGGGATGGCTGCCTTCAAGCTTTGCCGGGCGAAGCTTCATCCACTTGTCGTAGAGCTGCCCCCCGTGTTTGAGATCAGCCGGTTTCGTCGTGACAACCTTCTTTGCCGCCACGCACCCCAGGCCCAGCCCCAGGGCCATAAGGGCCAGTACCATCACTGCTTTGTGCCACTGCCGGATTTTCATCGCCTGCATTCTCCCCCTTAAACAAGGACTTATTGGGCCATCCAGGAACCAAAATTGTGCTCATCCTAACAGAATTCGAATTCAGACGCAAGCCCACCCATGATTTTGAAATCCGTATTCATTTCTTGTCCCATCCGGGGGTCAGGCCCGGGTAATCCGCCAGCAGTTGTGAATGCGCGGATTGCGCTCAAAATCCTTGGGTATGGTTTGCCGGGTGATATCTTCAACCTTCAGGG
>CALZIC010000385.1 GCA_945787285.1 uncultured Desulfuromonadales bacterium | reverse complement strand
ATTTAAATTTTAAAAATCAAATTATATACTTTTGATAAATGAATAAACAGAACGAAGACACGGTGATATGAAACAAAAATTTCCCTAGTTTATCGCGATTGACCAAGAAAAGCTAAAAGACCTGCACACCGACACGATTCTGGAGCATGAGCTGATTGACAACCTGGAGAACGAGGCCGTGAACTTTTTACGGATTGTTCAGGTTGAAAAGGGTTTCCGCATCTACTTGAGTTTGAAGTGGAAAGAGGGGGAAATTCTGTTGGTTACGCAGCGGAAGTACCCAAGAGAATGGGTCAGTATTGATCGCCTTGTTCGGCATATGAACAAGCATTATGGCAACTTGCCACCTATTTTTTTACATCTAAGGAGCGAAGAAAAATGAGCAAGCAAGTAAACCCGGAAGTAACCGCACAAAAGGCCTCCACCATTGTCCTGATGCTGGCAATCTGCCTAGTCCTGATTCCAAGCCTGGCATTCGCCGGTCCGATTGAGGACGGAATAATGTGGCTTCGAGACCTTTTGACCGATGGTATTGCCCGCAGCGTAGCAATTATTGGCATTGCAGCTCTTGGCTATATGGCATGGGCTGGCAAGCTGACCTGGGGCCGCGCTTTTCAATGGATCGGCGGGATTGTCCTGGTTTTCGGTGGCGCGACTATCGCTGACATTATCATCGCCGTGGTGGAATAAACCGATGGCCACAACGTCTGATCCGCTGTTTGCTGGTCCGACTCGTCCAACGATGGTCTGGGGGGTCAGCTACGATGCCTGCATCTTTAACGGCATGCTGACCTCCATCGTTTTTATCGGTAGCGGTAGCGTCTGGGGGCTTCTTCTGTGTGTGCCGATCCATAGCATTTGCTTTCTGGTCTGCCTGAAAGACCCCCGCGCCTTCCGGTTTATGCTTCTTTGGCTGCAAACCAAAGGCAAGTCAGTTTCGCGTATTTATTGGAAAGCCAGTACGGCAACACCTTTGCCGAACACCCGGAACAAAAAGAGGAAGATGTAAATGCCTGTTCAAAAACGCGAGACAGTGTGGCCGAAGGAGAATTCTTTGGCCGATTTCATCCCATATACGGCTCAGGTTGACCAGCACACGGTTAAAACCAACGCTGGCGATTACCTGCAAGTCGTGCGGGTGGATGGGTTCGCGCACGAAAGCGCCGATGATCAGGACATTGATATTTGTTCCGATCAACTCAACCAGCTTTTCAAGAACATTGCCGGGCCGGAAGTCTCCATCTGGACTCACATTGTCCGGATGGAAGAAAACACCTTCCCTGCCGGCGATTTTGAACCTGGCTTTGCAGCAGACCTGAACACCAAATACCGCAGCCACCTTAAACAAACCAAGATGATGGTCAACAAACTCTATGTGACTATCGTTTTTCGTCCAAACCCCATCAAGGTGGCTCGGTTTTTTTCCAAGCTCGACAAGAAAAACAAACAGGATCAAGTTGACGACCAGCTGACAGCTCTCGAGAGAATCAACGAGACTGTCGCTATCGTCATCCAAAGCCTCGACCACTACAGCCCCCACCGGCTGGGTTGTTACCGGCGGAAGGAACAGCTCTACTCCGAGGTTTTGGAGTTTCTGGCTGTTCTGGTCAATGCGGAATGGCAACCCTTCCCTTTGCCCCGCGCTCCCCTGTCTCACGCACTCCCGACTTCCCGGCCCTTTTTTGGCCGGGAGGTTTTTGAGATTCGCACTCCGACCGATGAGATTTTTGGGGCGATGCTGGCGATTAAAGAGTATCCGGAATCGACGGAACCCGGCCTGCTTAACGCGCTGCTGTCCTCTCCGTTTCCAATGGTGCTGACCCAATCGTTTACGTTTTTAAGCCGCCCGGTGGCGATTGAAATGCTAAAGCGCCAGCAGTCCCGCATGATCAATGCCGGGGACCTGGCCGAGTCACAGATTCATGCCATTACCGAGGCTCTGGACGACATTACCGCCGGCCGTTTTGTCATGGGGGAACACCACCTGAATCTCAACGTGTTTGCCCCCTCGCCTGCGGCCCTGAAAGCCAACCTGACCGCCGCTCGTTCCGTGCTGGCGGATTGCGGCATGGTGATCGCCCGTGAAGACCTGGCTATGGAGGCGGCTTATTGGGCGCAGCTTCCCGGTAATTTTCGCTTTCGTCCTCGCCCGGCCCCCACGCCTTGCCGGCCTTCTCGGCCTTCGCTTGGGTCTTGGCGCGATGCTTTTCGGCTTCGGTCTCAATCCGCTGGCAGCACGGGAGTTCTACGAGGCACGCCTCGACGCGATGGAAGCGGACCCGTTCGAGTGCGACAAGCTTGCGCCGCTGCAGGACTCCGTTGCGAAAGGTCGTGAGGCACTTATGCAGCCGGTACCGCCGGTCGTCTACGGTTTCCGCGGTATCGTTGCCACCATCAGTGACATCCAGGGTATGGATCTTGCTCACCAGAAGCCGCCCGAGTCGATGGACGCAAGCGTCCTGTTCGCCATCGAGGATGCGCAGGCACTGGTTTCCATGGGCGCCATGATGGTTCCGCAACTCGCCTCGCTCAACCTCATGCCGGACGGCAAGCCGGTCAAGCTCGAGCTGGCACAGCTGGCCGAGATCGCTGACGAGGCCTGGGCGGCGTTGTCTGACAACGCGCTGGCCATTTCGGTGGGCGAGGGCTCCGAGGCCAGGTCGGCCGAGCTATTGGGCGCCGACAGCAAGGATCCTGCGCCGTTGTTTAGCATGGCATTGGATAACGCGCGCTACTATGGCTTTGTCGGCGATGCCATGATGCAGTCGGAGCCCAAGGAGGGCGAGAAGGAAATGCCGCTCGCGGTGCGCACGGCACTGAAGGATGTCATGACC
>CALZIC010000384.1:4291-6365 GCA_945787285.1 uncultured Desulfuromonadales bacterium | reverse complement strand
GTTGTTGCGGAAGAAGTCGGCGGCGTTCATCTCGGTGGTGGTGCCGGGAAGAACGCACACGGTCGCGCCGCTGAGGTCTTTGGCGCTGGTGACGCCGAGCTTTTTCGGGACCAGGAAGCCCTGGCCGTCGTAGTAGTTGACCGAGACGAAGTTGAGGCCCAGCGAGGTGTCGCGGCTGAGGGTGCGGGTGGCGTTGCGGCACAGCACGTCAATCTCGCCCGACTGCAGGGCGGTGAAGCGCTGAACGGCGGTCAGGGGGGTGTACTTGACCTTGCTGGCGTCTCCGAATACCGCGGCGGCGACCGCTCGGCCGGTGTCGACATCGAGCCCTCTCCAGACCCCTTTTTCATCAGGCATACCGAAGCCGAAGACGCCGCCGTTGACACCGACCTGAACGAACCCCTTTTTCTTTACAGCGTCGAGGTCTTTGCCCGCATGGGCCAGGCCCGCCACCAGCAAGGACAACACTGCGGCCAATGCCATTGTTTTGGTGAACTTCATCCGCTTCCTCCTTTGGGTCTTTGGGTTGGGGGGACGTCTTGATGCTCGACTTTGGGGGGAATGTGTGGCAATCCCCGCAGCCACTGTCTTTAGGCTCCAGAAAGAACGCCGTTCTATGAAGTATGCTGCAGGGGGAGGTGGCTGTCAAATCTCTGCCGGCTTTTGAGTCCGGCAAAATTGTCAGAGGGAGGCGAAGGCCTGATTTGAGGCGAAGATGGGTCTATGGAGGGAAGTGTCGGTTGTTATTTCAAGATAGCGCGAGTAGCCGAAGGTGATGCCGAGCAGGTCGGCGACGCCGCCCATGGTCAGGTGCATCTGCCGATAGGTGGCATTAAGGTTCAGCAACAGGGGACGGGGATCTTTTCCGCACAGCAGCTGCAGTTCGATTTGCCGGCCGTCGCTGCGCAGGCGTTCCAGACCGGCTGCGCCGCAGCGGTGCAGGGCGGTGGTGTCCTCGAGGTTGCGCATCAGCTTCGCCATGGCGTAAAAAGCGGCGAGATCTTGGTCGCCGAACAGGTCGAGTCCCTGCAGCAAAGAGGGATGAGCGCAGATGAAGAGGGAGGGGAGGCCGTCGAGGGATTCTCCGATGATGCCGGAGACGCGGTGCGCCTGCCGGGCCCTGGCGCCGTGGGAGCTGTCGTCGCGCTCGCCGGGAAAGAGTTCCCTGGCCAGAAGGCGCACCGATGCCCGCAGCGGCTCGACGGCGTCGCCGTCGATGCGGGCCCGGGCGCAGAGGAGGAGCCCACCGAGAAAGATCGCTCCCTTGTGGGTATTGGTGCCCAGGGTTGCAAACATGCGCGTTTCGGCCTGCCGGCCGAGTTCCACCAGGTGCGCGAAGGTTGCGCCGTTCTGCAGAGCCTGGGCGGTTTGCCGGTAATAGTCCCCGACCAGCTCGATCGACTCGTCCATCAGGGCGAAGCTGAGGTCGGGGTGGGAGCCGTTGTCGATCCGATCGACCAGGCCCGGCTTGGGAGTCAGGCAGAGTTCCTGGCGCAGCCCCTGTTCAAGGGATGCGGCCAACTGCTCAAGGGCGGAAGGGGGCGAGCAGTTCATGGACCCTCCGTAGCAGTTCTCCCGAGTTGTGGCGGCCGAGGCGTATGCACTCCCTGGCCGGCTCCGGGCAGATCAGGCAGGGACGCTGAGGAAGTTCCAGGGCGTCCCGGTCGACCGGCACGCCGTCGCCCCGGTACACATCGATGTCGAGCAGACGTGAGGCCGGGTGGGTCTGTTCGACGGCCAGTGCGGCCTTCTTGGTCCGAACCGGAGCGCTTCCGGTTGAAAAAAGGGCCCACGGGCCGAGCTCATCGACACTGCGGTACAAAGGGCGCAGGGGAGGCAGTGCGGTGTGCAGCAGACGCGCCCCCCAGGCGAAGAGCTCATGGCACCCGGGGGGCGTTTTGTGCCCCCCGGGGATATTGAGAGACAGAAAAATCACCGTGTTGTCGCAATAAGCGAGCACCTTGCGCAGCGATTCTTCCCGGTGGTCCCGGGCCTCAAGAATCCTATTCTTTAACGCGTCGTACGGCATCGATAATAGTCCCGTCACGGTATTCAATCAGGGCGACGACCTCGT
>CALZIC010000384.1:2848-4264 GCA_945787285.1 uncultured Desulfuromonadales bacterium | reverse complement strand
TCGTGCTTTTCGTTGACGGCGATGCCGCGCTCGGTGACGACCACGTCGACCGTTTCACCGGGGGTGGTGATGGTGGTCACCTCGTCACGCACGATCGGCAGGCGGCCCCGGATAGACGGGGCGACGATGACCGACAGCTTGGCGCCGGCGGCGGTATCGGAGTGACCTCCGGTATTGTGCAGCAGGTAGCCGTTCGACTCGGTGTTGACGTTGACATTGAAGTTGACGTCGACCTCGGTGGCGCCGAGGATGACGCAGTCGAGGCGGTTGACCACCGCCCCGGCATTGAAGGGGTTGGCGTACATGTCGGCGCTGATCTCCAGGTGGTTGCGGTTGCGTCCAATCGAATCGACCGCCCTCAGGTCGAAGCACTGCACGTCGAACAGCGCCTCGAACAGCCCTTCCTCGAGCATATCGACAAAGTAGCCGGTGATCCCTCCGCAGCCGAAGCTCCCCTTGACCTGCTGGGTGCGCATCATGCGCCGCACATGGTCGGCCACCGCCAGGGAGGTGCCTCCGCTGCCGGTCTGGAAGGAGAAGCCGTTCTGCAGCAGCCCAGAGGCGTCGATGACCTCGGCGGCGTAGCGGGCGATCTGCAGTCCCACCGGGTCGGTGGTGATGCGGGTGGTGGTGGAGACGATCTTGGACGGATCGCCAAGGTTGTCGACCTGCACCACGTAGTCGACCAGGGTCTGGGGGATGGAGATGGGGACGACCGGGTAGGGGACCAGGTTGTCGGTGACCGCCACCACGCAGCCGGCGTGTTCGGCGTCTGTGCAGGCGTAGCCGAGGCTGCCGCAGGCCGACGGGCCGCTGCGACCGTTCATGTTGCCGTACTCGTCGCAGGTCGGTGCAGCGATAAAGGCGACATCGACTTTGACCTCGCCGCCGATGATCGAGCGGGCCCTTCCGCCGTGGGTGCGCACGGTGATCGGGCAGTGCAGCTCGCCGCGGGAGACCTGCTCGCCGATGGGGCCGTTGACGCCGCACTCGAGGGCGGTGATGGTCCCTTTTTCGATGTAGGGGATGATTTCGGCGTGCACCGGGTGTATCGAGCTCGAAGCGATGCGGATATCGCGCAGGCCGAGGGCGTCGATTTCGCGCACCACCGCCCCGAGCAGGGCGTCGCCGTTGCGCAGATGGTGGTGGGTGGCGATGCACATGCCGTTTTTGAGACCCGAGGCCTCGATTGCCCCGCGCAGGCCGTCTGAAAGGAGCTTTCGCTGCCCGGGGTTGACCCGGCGCAGGGGACGGCTGGCCCGAAGGCGGTCGGGACGCAGGGAGTAAGGGTCGCCGTAGGGGACGACCTGTTTGCCGTTGAAGGTTTCTGGGAGGTAGCGCCCCAGGCTATTCCTTACCATAAATCACCTCTTCGTCGAGTTCGACATCGACCATGCCGTGGGCCTGGGCGGTTTT
>CALZIC010000384.1:0-2840 GCA_945787285.1 uncultured Desulfuromonadales bacterium | reverse complement strand
TCGACCATCTTGCCGTTCAAGGAGGCGACCCCGGTCCCCATCTCGCGGGCCCGTTCGATCGCTTCGACCACCTGCAGGGCGTAGTCGATCTCCTCCGGCTTGGGGGCGAAGACCTCGTGAATCACCTCGATCTGGCGCGGGTTGACCAGCGACTTGCCGTTGAATCCGAGCTTTTTGATCAGTTCGGTCTCGCGGCGCAGCCCGTCCATGTCCGCGGCGTCGGCGAAGATGGTGTCGATGGCCTGGATGCCGGCCGCCTTGGCCGCCCAGATCACCCGGGTGCGGGCGTGGAACAGCTCTTCGCCGCTCTTGGTCCGCTCGATCTCGAGGCTGGCGGTATAGTCCTCGGCGCCGAAGGCGAGACCGATCAGGCGCTTGGAGGCGCGGGCGATCTTGATGCAGTTGATGATCCCCTCGGCGCTTTCGATCGAAGGCAGGATGCGGAAGCGGCCGACCTCGAGGCCCAGGGCCTCCTCGTATTCGGTGAGCAGGGTGTCGAGGGTCTCGACGATCTCGGGGGTGTCGGCCTTGGGCAGGCGGATGCCGTCGGGCAGCGCCGGAAGGATCGCGGCCAAATCGTCGTAGCCCCGCTGGTGGTCGAGGGGGTTGATGCGCACCAGCAGTTCCTTGTTGCGGTCCTTGTAGTTCTCGAGGAACTTGCGCACCAGGATGCGGGCGGCGTCCTTTTCGCTCAAGGGGACGGCGTCCTCGAGGTCGATCATCACCCCGTCGCACTGGAAGATCGGGATGTTCTGCAGCATCGAGGGCATGTTCCCCGGCACGTAGAGCATCGTCCGTCGCAGCTGGAATCCGGACATGGTTATTTCTCCTTTTCCTCGATGAAGATGGTCGGGACCCCGCCGCTGCTCGAGGCGTGGCGCTCGACCCCTTCGACCATCACCTCGGCGAGCAAAATCTCGCAGGTGGCAAAGACCTCGGCGTCGAACAGGTGCCCGCCGACCACTTCACCCGATGACTTGGCGACCATGATGTGCAGGTGGTGGTCGATGCTCCCGCTCTCGTCGGGAATGAGGTTCCCTTCGAGGCCGCACAACTCCAGGGGGCCGGCGATTTCGTGGACGTGCATGCGCGGCGGGGTGATCGGCCGCTTGGCGCCGCTCTTGATTCCGCGAAAGCGAACGTTCTGCACCGAGCCGACCGCCGAGAGGATCACCGCGTTGTGCACCTCGGCCGCTTCGCAGAATTCGATCAGCTTGGCGCACACCGATTCGCCCGGTTCGACCTTGATGATGAAGCGACGCCCTTCGGTCCATTCCCTGTACCAGAATCCGTTCATTTCGAGCTCCTTAACGTGCGGGCTGGGCGGCCCGCTGCAGGGCCGACTCCATGCGCGCCTCGATGGCGTAGTCGAGGGCGCCGCGGTCGGTGATGCGGACCAGTCCGGTGGTGATGTCGTGTTTTTTGAGTACGTCTTCGATCTTGGCCCGAATGAGATGTTCGAACTGCTTTTTCACCGTCGATTCGATTTCAATGGCGAGCGACGGTGCCGGCTCGAGAAAGATCATCAGGTCGCTCGATTGCATGGTGCCGGCCTGCACCTTGCGGGTGATTTCCATCAATGCCTCCTCTGGGTATTCTTGAGTTGTTCGCAGACGCTCCGGGCTTGCTCGGAGCGGATATAGTCGAGGGTTGTGCCGGGAACCAGGCGCCTCAGGGTCTCGAAGGCCTCGTTGCGGATCGCCTCGCGGACCCGGTAGGCGCTGATTACCCCCTCGCCAACCCGGCGCCGCTCGACCTGCACCGTTTCGATGCCGTAACCGGGCAGCACCCGCTTCATCGTCTCGCTGTACAGCCGGGTGGTGCGGCAATAGGGCTCGGTGCCGATAAAGCGGCGGCGGATGCCGAAGAAGGGGGCCAGGTACTTGCCGAACAGCGCCAGGTCGACCTCCATCTGGATCTGGCTGACCGGGTCTTCGGCCTTGAGAAAATAAGCGGGGAAGGTGATGCCCGATACCGCGTAGTGGGAACTGTCGAGCACCACCAGGTTTTCGAGGTTCGCCGTCCCCTCGCGGACCAGGCGCATGCGCACGTCGAAGGGGAAGGCCGATCGGTCTTCACGCACCACGAAGACGTAGAGGGTGTCGACTTTGGATGCGGCTTCTTCGATGAGGTAGCGGTGCCCCAGGGTGAAGGGGTTGCAGTTGACCACCACCGCGCCGTTGTTCCCCTTGCGCACCAGGTCGCCGTGCGCTTTCAGGTAGTGCTGAATGCCCTGGCCGTACTCGAGCAGGGTGACTTTGGGGTGGTTGACCAGCGGGTTGAAGTTCAGCGCCTGGAAGGTGCCGGCGTTGGCGGGGGCGGTGAAGACGAAAAGGGACTCGCCGCCGTCCCGGTAGCCGAGGCGCACCAGTTCGGTAACCAGTTCACCGAGCAGGGCCCCGCCCTGGTGGTCCGGATGGACGACCAGCATTTTGAGGATATTGTGCGCGCGCGCGCCGACGGCCACCAGTTGCCTTCCTTCGTAGATTCCGACCAGGTTGTCGTAGTTGGTCTCGAAGGAGAGATGGGCGCTTTCAACCAGTTCCCTGGCCCGCGTCAGGTCGCGTTTTGTGATGAGTTCGGTGACCATGGTTAAAACATTACCATGCAGATAATGTATACCAATGGCCTTTTTGCATTTGTTTGCGGGAAATGAAAAATGGGCCGTATCGGGAGGCAACATATAGGAACGGCCGTGCCGGGCTTTCTGGTGGAGCCGTATTGTGGGGTGGTATTAGTGATTTCTGCTTATCCACTTCGCTCCAGTAAACAGGGCTGAGACATAATCTGTCACTGAGCAACGTTAAACTGGTCTCTTAACGCAATGAGGAGGCCAGAGA
>CALZIC010000383.1 GCA_945787285.1 uncultured Desulfuromonadales bacterium | reverse complement strand
CCAAAGGCTCGACAATCGTTGTTTCGGCGGACGGCGCAGATGCCGACGCCGCTTTCTCTGCACTTGGGAACCTTATTAAAGATGGTTTCGGTGAAGACTGAAATAGCTCAAGATACCCTGCTGATCGGGATTGGCGCCTCGCCCGGAATTGCTATCGGGCAACCCTTCCAGGTCGATCGGGTGCGCATGGTGACGGTGGAAAGGCGCCTCGCCAGGGAGGAGGTTGCGGGTGAAGTCGATTCCTTCCTCGAAGCGGTGCAGCTGTCCAAGCAGCAGCTCGAGGAAGTCAAGGCTGCCGTCAGCGATGCCGAAATGGCGGAACACCTCTATATCATCGATACCCATTTGCTGATTCTCGAAGACCAGATGCTCGTCGATGATACGGTTGCGCTTGTCAGGGACGAACTGATCAACGCTGAAGGGGCGCTCAAGAGGACCCTGGACAAGTTCCGCCAGGTTTTCGATCGTATTGAGGACGAATATCTCAGGGACAGGCGCACCGATATCGACTCGATCGGCGAGCGACTGATGAGAAACCTGATGGGGCAGACCCAGCAGTCCCTTTGCGATATCGATCGCAAGGCGATTGTGGTGGCGCACGATCTTTCCCCGGCCGATACCATGCAGATGAATCGGGACAAAATCATCGGATTCGTCACCGATGTCGGCGGCAGGACCTCGCATACCGCCATTCTGGCTCGATCGATGGGGATTCCTGCCGTCATCGGTATGGAAACCATTTCGACCATCGTTCCCCGCGGCACCCTGATGATTATCGATGGCTCCTCAGGGATGGTGATTCTGAACCCCACCGAGGAGACGCTGCAGGCCTACCAGGAAAAGAAGGCCGCTTATGAGAAGCGGCAGACAGAGTATCTGTCCTTTACTGATCTGCTCGCCGAAACGATCGATGGGCACCGGGTCGTTCTGCGCGGCAACGTCGAACTGGCCGATGAGGTTCCGCTTGCGCAAAGGTACGGCGCCGAAGGGGTAGGCCTGTTCCGCTCCGAGTTTCTTTTTCTCAACCGCCCCGTTCCTCCTTCGGAAGAAGAACAGGTTCAAGGGTACCGGGCTGTTGTCGAAGCGATGGCGCCTCATTCGGTAACCATCCGCACCCTCGATCTGGGTGGTGACAAGTTTGTTCCAGAGATCAATCTGGCCGATGAGTTGAATCCGGCTATGGGACTTCGCGCCGTGCGCTTTTCCCTGAAGGAGCGCCGTCTGTTCAAAGCCCAATTGCGGGCTATCCTGCGGGCCTCGGCCTTCGGCCAGGTGCGTATGATGTTCCCCATGATCTCTGGCATTGCTGAAATCAGGGATTGCAAGGCGATTCTGGCAGAGGCCCAAAAAGAGCTGACCGAAGAGGGGGCGCCTTTCGATGCACAGATGCCGATTGGGATCATGATTGAAATACCTTCTGCTGCTATTGTGGCCGACATGCTCGCCTCGGAAGTCGATTTCTTCTCGGTCGGTACCAATGACCTGATTCAGTACCTGCTGGCAGTGGACCGGGGCAACGAGCATGTTGCCTATCTCTATGAACCTCTGCACCCGGCGGTTCTCCGGGCGCTCCGTTCGATCTGCCAGGCAGCCAGGGATGCCGGCATTCCGGTCAGCATGTGCGGTGAGATGGCTGCGGATCCCTTTTATAGCCAGGTGCTGCTTGGGCTGGGGTTCAACGAACTGTCGATGAACCCGCCGGATGTTCCGCGGGTAAAACAGATTCTACGTCAGACAACCTGCCAGCAGGCCGAGTTGCTGCTGGAAAAACTGCTACTCCTTAAGACCGCCTCCGAAGTCAGTCGTTACCTCGAAAGGGAGATGGCCTCTAGGTTCCCGGATATTTTCGGCACCCCCTTTTCATGATAACGATTGACACGGCGGGGGAGTCTCCCCTATATTTACGCCTTTCTAGTTTATACAACCCCATAGAGGAGGATTCATCTCCATGGCCATGACCGATTTTCTCTTTACTTCCGAGTCTGTGAGCGAAGGGCATCCCGATAAGGTTGCAGACCAGATTTCCGACAGCATTCTCGATGCGATTCTCGAGCAGGATCCCCTCTCTCGGGTGGCTTGCGAAACCTTGGTGACCACCGGGATGGCGATGATTGCCGGTGAAATCACCACCAATGCACGCATCGATTACCCCGAGATCGTTCGCCAGACCATCAAGGAAATCGGCTATGACGATTCATCCATGGGGTTTGATTGGGAAACCTGTGCGGTCCTGACCTCGATCGACCGCCAGTCTCCCGACATCGCCCAGGGCGTCACCGAAGGGCAGGGGATGTTTACCGAGCAGGGAGCCGGCGACCAGGGGCTCATGTTCGGCTACGCCTGCAACGAAACGGCCGAACTGATGCCGATGCCCATCACCTTCGCCCACCGCCTGACCAAGCGTCTGGCCGACGTGCGCAAGTCCGGGCTGCTCCCCTTTCTTCGCCCCGACAGCAAGTCCCAGGTCTCCATCCAGTACATCAACGACAAGCCGATTCGTGTCGACTCCGTCGTTGTCTCTTCGCAGCACACCCCCGATGTTTCCTATGAGAATCTCAAGGAGGCGGTCCTTGAGGAGGTCGTGCGCAAGATCATTCCGGAAAACCTCCTCGATGAAAACACCAAGTTTTTCATCAACCCCACCGGACGTTTCGTTATCGGCGGCCCCATGGGCGACTGCGGCCTGACCGGCCGCAAGATCATCGTCGATACCTACGGCGGGCAGGGCTCCCACGGCGGCGGCGCGTTCTCCGGCAAGGACCCCTCCAAGGTCGACCGCAGCGCCTCCTACATGGCCCGTTATGTCGCCAAGAACATCGTCGCCGCCGGCATCGCCGACAA
>CALZIC010000382.1 GCA_945787285.1 uncultured Desulfuromonadales bacterium | reverse complement strand
TCGAGGCCATGGAGATGGCCTTTTTGCGTGTCGACGCTGATCCGCAGGTCGTGGTGAATGCGGGGCGTCAGGGTTGACGCCCAGGCGGGGAGTCCCAAAGCGCAGAGCAGAGTCACAAGAATGATTCGAATCCTGAACGATGTCATAACCTTTATTATAAACCACCTGAATAGAGTTGTCGCAGATCTGGATGAGAATGGATTCCCGTGTACCATTAAGAATATTCACCTGAGGGTGTATAATATTCTACAGCATGCAGGGCTGGCCAGAAGCCCATGGGTGCAAGTGCCCGAAAAATAAAGCTTAATATTTTTGGTATGTTACCTGCTAATAACTGATAGTGGCTGGTTGGTACACGGTTCGCTAGTAGAATTGGTTGGCGTGAGCCCTGCCTGATGTTGAGGCCTGCAAGTGGTCAGGGGTGTGCACCGGCAAATATTTCATGGGACTTTAGGAGATTCAACAATGTCAGTACCGATCAGGATAACGGCTTGGGCTCTGTTTTTAATGGTTGTCGGTGCCGCATCTGCAACGGCCGGGACCCCTGCCGAAGTCCCCCTGGTCGAGCGTCTGGTCAAAGAGGCCCTGGAGGCCAACCCGGGTCTGAAAGGCGCCGATGCGCGCTGGCGCATGGCCGAAACCCGGGTGGCCCAAGTCAGCTCCCTCGATGACCCGCAGCTTTCGCTGGCGCTGCTCAACTACCCGGTGGATTCCTTCAGCGCCGATGAGGCACCGATGACCGGTAACGAAATCCGCCTGGCCCAGAAGTTTCCCTTTCCCGGAAAGCTCGGCGCCAGAGGGAACCTGGCCGAACAGCAGGCCGTGTGGTTTCGGCACATGAGCGCCGAGGAGCGCCTGCAGACCGAAAGGGGGGTCAGGGATGCCTACTGGCGGCTCGCCTTTGAAGATCGGGCCATCGGCATCACTGAAAAAACCATCAAGGTTTTCGACGACCTGATCCGGTTTGTCGAAACCCGCTACCAGGTGGGACAGGCCGTTCAGCAGGATGTGCTCAAGGCCCAGGTGCAGCGTTCGAAGTTGACCGAGCGCCTGGTCAATCTCAAGATGAAGCGGGCATCGATTCTGGCCGATCTGAACAGCCTCTTGAGCCGTGAGATGTCGCGGCCCCTCGAAACCGAAGCGGGGGATCCGGCCGTTGCAGATTCGCCCGGAATGTCGGCCCTGGAAGAGGTGGCCGAAAAAAATCGGCCGATGTTGAGAGCCTACCGTTCCCTGCTCGACCGTTATCAGGCCCAGAAGGAAGTGGCCCGCCTCGAATATTTTCCCGATTTCAGCCTCTGGGCCGGATACCGGTTTCGCGACGACGGCTTGCCCGATGATGGGACCGATTTCGCCAGCGTAGGCGTCACCGTCAATTTGCCGGTCTACCGCTCGCGCCGCGAGGCTGCCGTGGCCGAAGCCGATTCGGGGATCCGCATGGCCGTCTCCCAGTACCACGACGCACGCAACCGGGTGAATTCGCAGATTCAGGGCAGCCTGTCCCGCCTCGACAGCAGCAGGCAACTCGAGGTCCTCTACCGGACCGGGATCATCCCGCAGGCCAGCCAGGCGTACCGCGCCGCGCTGGCAGCCTACCAGGTCGGAAAGGTCGACTACCTCTCGGTTCAGGATGCGCTCCTTTCCCTTCTGGGCTACCAGATCGAACACCAGAAGGCGGTGACCGGAGCCCAACGGGCCGAGGCCCAGCTGCAGGCCGAAACCGGAAAGTCCCTTACCTCTTTATCCACGAAACAGTAATAGGCGACGGCGATGAAACGACGAAACAAATGGATTGTCTCTATTCTTGCTGCAGCAGGCCTGGTTTTTTCAGGCGGTATCTACCATCTGCTGCAGTGTTATTCGACCCGCTCTGTGCTGGCCTATGACGGTCTCGCCCACGCTCAGGCCGCCGATCAGAAGTACACCTGCGGCATGCATCCGATGATCATTGTCGATGAGCCAGGGCTCTGCCCTATCTGCAACATGGATCTGACCCCCCTCAAGGCCGAAACCGGGGGGAGCCCTTCGAAGCCGTCTGGCGAGCGAAAGATCAAGTACTGGGTCGCCCCCATGGACCCGACCTTTATTCGCGATGAGCCGGGCAAGTCGCCGATGGGGATGGACCTGGTTCCGGTCTACGAAGATGAGGCCGCCTCGGGGGCGATTATTGCCGTCGACCCGGTGACCAGCCAGAACATGGGAATCCGTACCGCGCCGGTCATCCGGGGCGACATCAGCCGCTCGATCCGCACCGTGGGGCTGGTCGACTACCAGGAGCCGGGGCAGTATTCGGTCAACAGCAAGATCGCCGGCTGGGTCGAGAGACTGTACGTGAGCGAGACCGGCGCCAGGGTGCGCAAGGGGCAGCCCCTGCTCGATATTTACAGCCCCGAACTCGTTTCGGCCCAGGAGGAATTTTTGCTGGCGCTGAGCAGCTACGACGCCCTGGGAAGCAATGCTTTTTCCGAAATCGCCGAGGGTTCCCGGCGCCTGCTCGAGGCCTCCCGCAAGCGGCTCCAGCTCTGGGATATCTCCAAAAAGCAGATCGACACCCTCCAGAGAACCCGGCAGGTCCGCAAAAACATGACCCTCTATGCGCCGTACAGCGGCATCGTCACCATGAAGATGATCAACGAGGGGGGGTATGTCAAACCCGGCATGGAACTCTTCAAAATTTCCGATATCTCCAAAGTCTGGGTCAATGCCGATATTTACGAATACGAACTCCCCTGGGTCAAGGTCGGTCAGCAGGCGGAGATTCAGCTTCCCTTTATCAACGGCACACCCATTTCGGGAGAGGTGTCCTTCATCTATCCCTACGTCGAGCCCAAAACCCGCACCGTCAAGGCCCGCATCGA
>CALZIC010000381.1 GCA_945787285.1 uncultured Desulfuromonadales bacterium | reverse complement strand
CGTTTCCCTTCCTCTTTATCAGTCATCCCTGCTGAGCCCTCTCGGTCATCACATAAGACTTCGGAACCACCCAATGACATTGTTGCACAACCAGATTTTTCTGCTCCTTCTGATTCTTATTCTGGGCGAACTCCTCGGGAGGGTCCGCCTCTGGAACCTCTCCCTCGGCCCTTCGGCGATCATCTTCGTGGCCCTGGCCTTCGGGCACTTCGGCGTCATACTGCCTGAGGGGATACAGACCATCGGCCTTGCCATGTTCATCTATGCGGTAGGACTTCAGGCCGGTCCCGGCTTTTTAAGTTCCTTCCGCAGTCATGGCGTACCCATGGCCGTGGTGGTCCTCGTTATGGCCTCCGTGGGTACGGCAGCGACCTGGGCCTGTTGCCGGATTTTCGGCTTCGACGGCGGGATCGGCACCGGTCTTCTTTCGGGGGCCATGACCAGCACCCCCTCTCTGGCCGTCGCCGTAGAGGTCGTCGGCCACGGCAGCGCCCCGGCCGCCTACGGTGTGACTTACGGTTTCGGCATTATCGGAGTCGCCCTTGGCATCAAACTGCTTCCCAAACTCCTCCGTATTTCGATCGGAAACGAAGAGGAGGAGTTGGCCCGCCAGTTGGCCGAAACCAACCCGCCGATCACCTACCGGCATATCGAGGTCAACAACCCCAACCTGTTTGGCAAGCGGGTCGCCGACATTTTTCTCAAAAGCATCGCCCCCGTGACAATCAGTCGCCTGCTGCGCCGGGGCGCGGAGGAGCCGATACTCGTCAGGGCGGACACGGTGCTGGAGGAAGGTGATCATCTGCGGGTGGTGGGCCGCCCTTTAGACCTCGACAAGGTGGCTCTCTTTATCGGCAGGCCGATCTCGAATGAGATCGCCTTCGACAGGGTCCTGACCAAATCGGCCATTGTCGTTTCCAACCGGAAGTTCGCCGGAACCACCCTCGGCTACTTCAACTTTCGTGAAACCTTCAACGTGCAGGTCGCCCGCATCACCCGAAACGGCATTGACCTGCCGGCCGATGCCAACACCCGCCTGCACCTCGGGGACGTGATTCATTCGGTGGGGGACGAGCGTTCTCTGAGCAATATATCCCGAATGCTTGGCAACGACATCAAGTCGACCTATCATATGAGCCTGCTGCCGATTCTGGTCGGCCTGCTCTTCGGCTTCATGCTCGGCCGTATCACTCTGCCCCTTCCCCTTGTCGGCCCCCTGACCCTCGGCACCACCGGCGGCACCCTCCTTGCGGGCTTGGTTCTTGGCGCCTGCTATCAGACCGGCCCCCTGATCTGGGACCTGCCCTCTACCGGTAACCGCTTTTTTAAAGACCTCGGTCTCGGACTCTTCATGGCGGGGGTCGGCACCTCGGCAGGCGTCTCCTTCGTGGCGACGCTCAAAACCTATGGCCTGCCCCTGCTCCTCTCCGGGGTCGTCGTTACACTGCTTCCGGTTATTGTCGGCGCCGCCGTCGGCATCTGGCTTTTGCGCATCCGTTTTCTGCGCCTGCTCGGAGTCCTGGTCGGCGGCATGACCAACGCCTCGGGCCTCGATGCCGCCAACAACCTCTCGGCCACTTCCTACGCTTCGGCCTCTTACGCAACCGTCTACCCGGTCGCTCTTATCGGCAAAATCCTCGCCGTCAAGGTTCTGCTGCTCCTGCTCCCGCTGTAAAAACGAGATATGCCGAGATTCGGGGTCGGACCGAAAGCGTCGGTAAAAGCCGGCAAAGAGTAGGGGGCGAAAGTCCCCAACATGGTAAAGGTTAGCGACCAGCCGTGACCCCGAGTCATGACGGCTTCGGACGGCTTCGGGGGCAGACCAAGCCAAATAGTGAATAACAAAAGAAAAGACCTGGTTTCCGGCCTCTGTGCCCCCTTAAAGACCTCTTTTTAAGGCCAAAATAGAGGCGATAATAGGGTTCATCCCTTCTGGGCTTTCTCTTTTCATCTCCCAGGGGTGACTACCATCGGCTGGGGGCACGGCTGGGTTTCAAAGTTGTTAAGTTCGGGACCGGGGGAATGTTCCTAAAAATCCCACATTCATGCTGCGTGACAAAATGGGGGAAGGCACCATTTGTCACCAAAGGTGCCTGTTCCCTTTCCATTTTCCGAAAGCAATGGTTCGCTGGTTACTTTCCCCGTTTTTTGACAGCTAACTGATCTTGAGGCGTTAGATTCTTTCATATCCGGCCTGGACGGCTTTTTCCATGCTGGTCAGCTCGTCATTGGTCAGAAAATCGAAATGTGACTCTCGCTTCCGGGCTGAAAGGCGACCGTTGTTTTGCAGGCAAAGCTGAATGAAGAGATCGATCAGGCGGTCGGGCATGTCCACGATTTCTTGAATCGCCTGTTTGGTCTTGTTGTAGCTGGCCAGAAAATCCAGTTCCTCCACCAGTTCGTTTTCAATGGTGAGCCCCACAAAATCGTGCAGCGCCTCGGCCTGTGCCGTCATATCGATGTAGCGATACCAGCGGCCGGTCTCTGTCGGTACGGTCATCTGGCCGAGATCGTCCAGGTCGTATTCGATCAGCCGCATCAGCGGGTTTGAGAACGCCTCCAGGGAATGATCGTAAAGTGCCGGATTTTTCAGCATGGCAGCGGAGACCGGGAATATGAGGCCTTTCGGAAGGGCCCCCCGCAGAGACAGAATGTTGTGGATGAGAAACCGGTGAATGCGGCCGTTTCCATCTTCAAAGGGATGCATGAAGACGAATCCGTAGGAGATGGCCGCGGCATGGATCACGGCCGGGACCCCGCCTTCTTTCATCATCCGGTGAGACGTCGTCAGGCCGTCCATCAGATCGGGAAGATCCTCAGGCTTGGGGCAGACATAATGAACGAGCTGCCTCTGGAAGGAAATTGCCTGCCCGACATAGTTCTGATTT
>CALZIC010000380.1 GCA_945787285.1 uncultured Desulfuromonadales bacterium | reverse complement strand
TGAAACCCTGGAGTCCCGGGTTGAGGAGCGCACGGCGGAGTTGGCCAGGATCAACGCCGAATTGAGGGCTGAAATAGCCGAGCGGGCGAAAGCCCAGCAGGCCCTGCGGGAGAGCGAGGCGCGCTTCCGGTCCATGTTTTTCGCCAGTGCCACACCCATGGCGATCCTGTCTCCGAGCGGGGACGTTCAGCAGGTCAATCCCGCCTGCTGCCGGTTTTACGGCTACACCGAAGAAGAATTTTCCCGACTTAACGTTCTGGATGTGACCCACCCTGACGACCGGCCCAGAACCAGCGCTCTCTACGACCAGGCCCTTGCCGGGCAGCGAGCCGATGCCGTCTACGAGAAGCGCTACCTGTGCAAGGACGGCACCCTCCGCTGGGGGCATACCACCATGGCGCCGGTGACTGACGAGCAGGGGCAGGTGCAATATTTCGTCGGCCTGACCCAGGACATCACCGCGCGCAAGGAAGCCGAGGAGGCCGTGCGTGAGAGCGAAAGAAGGCTCGCCACCCTGATGGGCAACCTTCCCGGCATGGTCTACCGCTGTCGCAACGATCGCAACTGGACCATGGATTTCGTCAGCGAGGGGGCCCAATCCCTGACCGGTTATGGGCCCGAAGAGTTGCTCGGTCGCGGGGGGCAGCCCTACAACGACCTCATCCATCCCGAAGACCGGGAGTGGCTCTGGCAGTATGTCCAGTCCTCGGTATCGGAGGGCCAGCCCTTCGAACTGGAGTACCGTATTCTCACAGCCAGCGGAGAAGAGCGTTGGGTCTGGGAGCGGGGGCAGGGGGTCTTCGGGCCGGGCGGCGAGTTGTTGGCCCTCGAAGGTTTTGTCACCGACATCACTGAGCGCAAACAGGCGAAAGAAGCGCTGCAAAAGAGCGAAGAGCGTCTCTCTCTGGCGCTGCAGGTCTCCAATGAAGGGGTCTGGGACTGGAACCTGGAAACGGACGAGGTCTACTTCAGCCCGCGCTACTTCACCATGCTCGGTTATGAGCCGGATGAGTTCCCCGGCACCCTGGAGACCTGGATTCGAATGCTGTACCCCGACGACCGGGAAGAAGCGGTGGCCAAGGCCAGGGAGAGTCTCGAGAAAAACTTGGGGCAAGAGTACCAGCTCGAGTTCCGCATGTGCACCAGGGCCGGCGAAACCGTCGATATCGCCGAAAGGGACCTCGCCTTCCGCGAGGCTTTCGAAGCGCTGATCGCTGAGGTTTCCACCCGCTTCGTCGAACTGCCACCTGCCGAGGCCGATGCGGGTATCGATTTCGCCCTACAGAAACTCGGCGAGTTCGTCCAGGTGGAACGTTGCTTCGTCGCTGAGCTCTTGTCGGGTGGATCTGCCTGGAGCGAAACCCACGCCTGGTGCGCCCCCGGCGTTGCCTCTCTGAAGGATCAGCGCCAGGGTATTGACGTACGGGAGATGGCTTGGGTAACAAGCAAAATAAAAAACCGGCAGTTCGTCCTCGCCCCTCGAGTGGCGGACCTGCCGCCGGAAGCGGCCGGGGAAAAGGCCCGTTGGCAGGCCCAAGGACTCAAGTCGGTGCTTGGGGTGCCGATTTTCTCTGCAGCCGAGGTCGTCGGTGCTCTGGTTCTTGAAGCGGTGCACAGCGAAAAGGACTGGAGCGAAAAGGACTTGGCCCTCCTCAGGATGGTCGGCGAAATCGTCGGCAGCGCCCTTGTCCGGCAACGGGCCGAAAAAGACCGGGAGCAGCTCCTGCACGATATGGGCGAGCGCATCAAAGAGCTCCGCTGCCTGTACGGCATGAGCCAACTGCTGCGTCAGGACGCTTCACTGGAAACGATCTTCCGCGAGGCCGTCACCCTCATCCCGCCGGGCTGGCACTATCCCGAAATCACCCGGGCCAGATTGCGTTTTGACGATCGCGAGTACGTCTCCGCGCCCTTCGACGAGACTTCATGGAAGCAAGCGGCAGACATCGTTATCGCAGGCCAATGCCGCGGCGCCCTGGAAGTGTGCTACCTGGAACCACGGCCGACTCTTGACGAGGGGCCCTTTCTCATGGAAGAACGTCAGTTACTCGACAACCTGGCTCAAAACCTGGGCGAGACCATCGAGCGTAAGCGCACCGAAGAGGCCCTCCTTGCCACCCATCGGCGCCTGGAGGACATCATCGAGTTTCTCCCCGACGCCACCTTCGTCATCGATCGGGACAAGAAGGTGGTGGCCTGGAACCGGGCCATGGAGAAGATGACGGGTGTCGGCAAAGAGGAGGTCCTTGGCCAAGGAGACTACGCCTACGCCCTCCCTTTTTATGGTACGCGGCGGCCGATCTTGATCGACCTGGTCGGCAGGCAGGATCCGCAGTTAGAAGCGAAGTACGACTTTGTGAAAAGAAAGGGCGACACACTCATCGGCGAAACCTTCATTCCGGCCCTCTCCGGTGGCCGGGGCGGTCATATCTGGGGGATCGCCGCGCCCCTCCTCGATCAGCAGGGTCACACCGTCGGAGCCATCGAGTCGATCCGTGACATCACCGACCGCAAACAGGCCGAAGAAAAGGCCAGGGCCGCTCTGGCCGAGGCCGAGGAGGCCCGTGATAAGATCGACGCCATTCTCAAATCGGTGGCCGACGGCCTGGTGGTGGCCGATTTGAGCGGGCGGGTGGTATTGATGAACCGGGCGGCGGAAATACTGTTGGGCGTCACCCTCGGCGAAGCCTTTTCCCGGCCCGTGAACGCCTTGCTGAGCGGAGAGGGGGTCGGGGCGCAGGTCTCGGCCGCCCTGGCAGGCAGGGAAGAGCCGTCCAGCATTGAGTGGCAAATCACTGATCAGGCCTCAGCCAAGCCTCGGACGATTCAGCTTCACAGCGCAGCCGTACAGAACAGGGAGGGGAAAACCACCGGTACCATCACCCTGTTGCGCGACGTGACCCGGGAGCGGGAGCTCGACCGCATGAAGAACGAGTTTATCTCTACCGCCGCTCACGAGCTTCGCACCCCCCTGACCTCGGTGCTCGGTTTTACGGAACTTCTGCTGCAGCAGCAGGAGTTCGGGATCATCGACCCGGCCCAGCAAAGGGAATTCCTCTCCTGTATACATAAAAAAGCCGGTAGGCTTGAGACGATCGTCTCGGAGTTGCTCGATTTGAGCCGCATCGAGTCGGGACAGATGATCTCTTTGCACAAAGCGCCATGCGATATCGCCCAGCTCCTTGAGAGGGTCGTTACGCACTATCGACAGGGAAAGAAACGGCAACGCTTTGAGGTGCGTCTTCCCGAAGAGGTGGTCGAACTCTCTGTCGATGCCGGCAAACTCGAACAGGTGCTGGAGAACCTTTTGGGCAATGCGGTCAAGTTCTCGAAACAGCACGGCAATATCGATGTGACCGGGCAGTTGACAGGGGAGTCTTTTGTCATCGCCATCGCTGACGAGGGGATCGGTATGACCCCGGAGCAGCTTGAGCGGGTTTTCGACACGTTCTACCGGGTCGACGCCTCGGACACTGCCGCCGAAGGGTTAGGGCTGGGGATGGCCATCGCCAAAAGCATCGTCGAGGCTCACGGGGGGGAGATCCGGGTGGAGAGCAAGCCAGGGCATGGGACAACAGTCAGTTTTGACATCCCTCTATAACAAATAAGGGATTTCCCAATCGTAAACAGCTTTCGGTGTGAACCGGAACGCAAAATTAATTCATTTAGAGGTCAAACCAGCGTCGATAATTGACCCTCCTCATTTCTAACTTCCACTGTATCAGTGGAGATTTAAGCCTATTGGTTCCCAGGCCTTGGGCACCGATGTCGGTTCAAAACAGGAAGCCGATCTACAAAGGAGTTGAAGTTTGAATTTTGATGAACTCCAGCTCCAACAAGACGCCAAATCATCGGCATCCCAGAATTTTTTTCAACTCTGATCCTCCATCCGATTTAGAAGATCAGGTATAAAAAAACGATCTAGCCTATCTCAAAAGTTGGCCATTTTTGCCGCTACGTGGTCAATATGCTTGTTTCTGCCTTTTTCTCCAAAAGTCGTACACTTTTTTCCGTTTGGTGGGGTGACCCCAAGGGGCCGGTGAAGACGCTCGATCTT
>CALZIC010000379.1 GCA_945787285.1 uncultured Desulfuromonadales bacterium | reverse complement strand
AGAAGGGAAAAGAGGAATGGACAAGATTTTTCGCGTGAACATGACCGATCTCACCTCCAAGGTCGAAGAAGTACCGGCCGCCTGGGCCGGGCACGGCGGCCGCGGACTGACCTCGACTATCGTCGCAGCCGAGGTTCCGCCCACCTGTCATCCGCTGGGGGAAAATAATAAGCTGGTCTTTGCCCCCGGCCTTCTCTCCGGCACCCCCTCGGCCAACTCCGGGCGCATGTCCTGCGGCGCCAAGAGCCCGCTGACCGGCGGTATCAAGGAGAGCAACGCCGGCGGCACAAGCGCCCAGCAGTTCGCGAAAATGGGGATCAAGGCCCTGATCATCGAGGGGATGCCCAAAAAGGACTGCTACTACAGCCTGCACCTTACCAAGGACGGCGTGACCATCGACGAGGAGACTGAACTGGTCGGCAAGGGGAACTTCGCCGTGATCGATGCGGTCTCCGAGAAACTCGGCAAGAAGATCGGCGTGATCACCATCGGCCAGGCCGGCGAGGCCAAGATGACCGCCGCCAACATCTCGGTCAAGGACCCCGACAGCAAGATCCGCAGCCACGGCCGCGGCGGTCTGGGAGCCGTCATGGGTTCGAAGAAGATCAAGTACATCAGCATCGACGCTACCGACGCCCCCGGGGTGCAGATTGCCGATCCCGAAAAGTTCAAGGCCGCCGGGCGCACCTTCGCCAAGGCGCTGCTCGACCACCCGGTTTCCGGTGAGGGCCTGCCGACCTACGGCACCAACGTTCTGGTCAACGTCCTCAACGAAGCCGGCGGCCTGCCGACCAAGAACTTCCGTTACGGGCAGTTCGAGGCGCACGACAAGATTTCCGGCGAAACGATGCACGACACCATCGCCGAGCGCGGCGGCAAGACCAAGCACGGCTGCCATGCCGGCTGCATCATCCAGTGCTCCCAGGTCTACAACGACAAGGACGGCAAGTACGTTACCTCCGGCTTCGAGTACGAGACCATCTGGGGCCTCGGCGCCGACTGCTGTATCGAAAATCTCGACGATATCGCCGAGGCCGACAACATCATGGACGATATCGGGGTCGACTCCATCGAGACCGCGGTCATGTTCGGCGTCGCCATGGAAGCGGGCATTCTCCCCTTCGGCGACGGCAAAGGGGTCATTCGCCTGCTCAAGGAAGAAATGGGCAAGGTCACGCCCCTGGGTCGCGTTCTCGGCGGGGTCAAGAACCAGGGCATCCCCGCCTACGACCCCCGCAGCGTCAAGGGCATCGGCATCACCTACGCCACCAGCACCATGGGCGCCGACCACACCGCCGGCTATTCGGTGGCCACCAACATCCTGGCGGTCGGCGGATCGGTCGACCCCTTGAAAAAGGATGGCCAGGTCGAACTCTCGCGCAACCTGCAGATCGCCACCGCGGCCATCGATTCGACCGGCATGTGCCTGTTCGTCGCCTTCCCGGCCCTCGATATCCCCGAGTGCCTGCCGGCGCTGATCGATCTGATCAACGCCCGTTTCGGCATTGCCCTTACCGGTGACGACGTGACCAACCTCGGCAAGAGCATCCTGAAACTCGAGCGCCAGTTCAACATCGAGGCCGGTCTCACCAAAGCGGATGACCGTCTGCCCGAGTTCTTCAAAGAGCCGGTACCGCCCCACAACGCGGTCTGGGACTTCACCGACGAGGAAATCGACGCTTTCTGGGATTTCTAAGCGAACACCCCGGCGCGGCTCGTTTTCGGGCCGCGCCGGTTCTATTTTTCAATGATTGGAACCACAGAGAGACAGAAAAGGGCTATAGTTGTATTTGCAGGGTGGGCTCGGCCCACCATTTTCCTGCTCCAAAGGCTGGTGGGCCGAGCCCACCCTACAAGGTTTTGTTTGTGGTTTCCTCGGTGGCGCTGTGCCTCTGTGGTAGACCTTGAACTGGAGTGATCCATGAAAGTCACCGTAAAACTCTTCGCCACCTTCCGGGTCGGCCGCTTCAAGGTCGAGGAGCGGGACCTTCCAGCCGGGACCGATATCGCTCATATCGTCCGGGATCTCGAAATACCTGAAGATGAGTTGGGGATCGTCATGGTCAACGGCCGGCATGCCCCCCTGACCACGGTTTTGAACGAGGGGGATGCCCTGGCCCTGTTTCCCCTGGTGGGAGGAGGGTGATATGCCTGAACTCCTGGCTTTTTTGCAGGACCGGGTCCATGGAGACCTGCTCCTCTGGGGCGACCAGGCGGTCGCGGCCGATGCTTTCGGGGTCAGTCTTGCCGAGGTCGAGCGGACCGCCCTGCAGAACGACATTCTTCCGGCACGCTACCAGCGCAACCGTCAGATGATCTCCTGCAGCCAGCAGCTGCAGCTGTTCGACAGCTGTGCGGCGGTTATCGGCTGCGGCGGTTTGGGCGGCTACGTTCTTGAAGAGTTGGCACGGCTGGGTGTGGGGCGCATCGTCGCCATCGACCCCGATGTCTTCGAGGAGCACAACCTCAACCGGCAACTCCTCTCGGTGGTGGAGAACCTGGGCAAGGCCAAGGTCGAGGCGGCCGCAGGGCGCATCTCCGAGGTGAACCCGGCCATCGAGCTGGTTCCGGTGCGGGCCGCTTTCGGCAGGGAGAACGGCGCCGAACTGCTGTCCGGCGTCGATGTCGTGATCGATGCCGTCGATAATATCCCCGCCCGTCTTGAACTGGCCGAAGTCTGCGGAACACTCGGACTTCCCCTGGTGCACGGAGCTATTGCCGGCTGGTACGGCCATGTCGCCACCGTTTACCCCGGCGATGATACCCTGGAGAAGATATACGGCCGTTGGAACGGCGGCAAGGGGGTCGAGTCCCAGTTGGGGAATCCCTCCTTCACCCCTGCGGTGGCGGCCAGCCTGGAGGTCGCCGAAGCGGCCAAGGTGCTGTTGGGGCAGGGGCACACCCTGCGCAACCGCTTCCTTTCGATCAACCTGCTCGATATGGAGATCGAGGAAATCCCGATCTAGCATAGAGTGCCCTATTTTTCGGAATTAACCGACACGCTTAACCAAGCAGGGCACTCGAAATAGAGAATCATCTCCGAGCCGGCTCGCCTAAAAGGGTTTCCTCACGGCGTTCGGCCAATGGGTTCTGATGGAAACGTCAGCGCCTCCCTTTTGGAAAGGAGATCCCCCCAGGGCCGTTTTGTTTGAAGCCGCTGAAAAGGGATCCTTTCTAAAAAGGGTCCCTTTTTTTATGAAACGAGAAGCTCCGATGGAACCGATCTTATCACTGGATGCTGTGGAGGTCCGCAGGGGGAACCGCTTCACCCTGCGGGTCGAAAGGCTGGAACTGCAGGCCGGGAGGATTTACGCCTTTACCGGGCCGAACGGCGCGGGCAAGAGCACCCTTTTGCGATCGCTGGCGCTCCTTGACCTGCCCACCGCCGGATCCCTCGTTTTTGGCGGCGAAGCGGTTCATCCAAGCTGGCCCGGCCTGGTCCGGCAGCGTCGACAGGTCACCCTGGTCGACCAGTCCCCCTTCCTGTTCAAGGGGAGCGTCTATCGCAACCTCGCATTCGGCCTGAAGATTCGTGGAATCCGCGGCAGGGAGCAGCAACGGCGCATCGCCGAAGCGCTTGAGAGCGTGGGGCTTGCAGGGTTTGAAGAGCGCAAAAGCCGCGAGCTGTCGGGAGGGGAGGTCCAGCGGGTGGCCTTGGCCCGGGCTCTGGCGTTGCAGCCCAAGGTGCTGATTCTCGATGAGCCGACCGCCAATATCGACAGCAAAAGCCTGGCCATATTCGAGCAGCTGATCTCCAGCCTGCCGGAGAAGGGGATTACCGTGCTCCTCTCAACCCATGATCCCTTTCAGCCCCAGCGCCTCGGGGCCGAGGTCGTCCGTATCACGGACGGCCGACTTATCGGTCCAGAGATGAAAGGCTCGGCCACAAGTCATCCTCCTGCCATGGAGAAGACCGCATGGCCACCCCCCTTGAAAGCGCAAGGTCTGTGATTTTAAGCCAGGTCAAAACCTTTGGACACGGATAACATCTGATTTGCTTTGCCTTTCTTTCCGGCTTTCCAGCCCACTGCCCACTGCCCACTGCCCACTGCCCACTGCCCACTGCCCACTGCCCTCTGCCCTCTGCCCTCTGCCCTCTGCCC
>CALZIC010000378.1 GCA_945787285.1 uncultured Desulfuromonadales bacterium | reverse complement strand
CACTTCCAGGGGGCCTTCAGGGGTAATGATGAGGATGTTTTCGTCGAGCATCAGTTCGTTATTCAGCATCAGCTTCTCCCCTCCGGTGGACTGTTTGGTTGATCGATCAACTGACCGTGTTCAGATTTATATTATCAGTATTTCCGGGGACAACAAGGGGATGACTGTGGCAAATCCAGCCAATCTCCGCCCCCTGAGACTGACACTTGAAACGTTCATTGGAATTTTTTTCATGTTATTTATCGGCCACTTGGGCTATGCTTGGCAATTGATTGAGTGTGGCATGTCCTCCCCATCTTTGCTGCCTTGCTCTTCACCGGTCGGATTGCATTTAAAACATGCCCCCCAAAAGAGGATTGCCCATGCTTAAAAAGCTCATCGCTTTCTCCCTTCTCCTGTTTTTTACCACCGGTTGCGCCAACCAGGCGGCTTTTCTGTCCAGCCCGGCTGGAGCCCAGGTCTTTGTCGATGGTGAGAGCATCGGGGTAACCCCCTGCGTGTACCAGTACAAATCGAATTCGGGCAAAACGTGCGAGGTCGTTATAAAAAAAGACGGCTACGATACGGTTCAGCAAGAGGTGCAAGCAGACCAGGTCGACAAACCCGCCCGCAAAAAGTGGCTGACAGCAGGGCTTGTCTGGAGTCCCCTGTTTCTGGGAACCCTTTTCACCAAAAAGCTCAAAGACAGCTATGAATATACCCTCAAGAAAACCGGCCTGGCAAAGAATGCCCAGGAGAAAAAGGCTGTCCAGGAGCAGGCGTTTAAAACCCATGTGTGCACCCCCGGGTCCTGCTCTGTGATCGTTACGACAAAAAAAGCCACACGGCCCACGCACCCTTCCACATAACCTGGCCCATAAGTCAGCAGCTTGCGTGAACATTAAAAAGACGGCTCCTCCCAGAAAGGGAAGGCCGTCTTTTTTGTTGCCTTATTAGGTTTGCCGGCAAGGTTTCGCGGGTCTGGGTTTAAAAAAACCATTTTCGCTTTACAGGGGAACTTTAGAATGCCCCCAACCGCCCGGGCGGACTGCATCAGCCCGCCTGCCATGCATCAGTCGTCACTATTGTCATCTTCCTCATCCTGAATTTTCTGGATCATGACCATGGCGACGGGGTTCCGCCAGTCATAGACCTCTTCGTCCAGGTCTCCGATGCCGTGAATCCCCCTATGGATGCGGATAGAGCCCTCCTCTTCCCTCATCTCATTAAACCCCTCGCCATTCTCGCCCTCACATACCCCACCACCCGGGATGTTGTCGCAGAACTCATCATTTATTTCTGTGCCGGCATCAAAAGCGTAAGCCGGGGTCATTGTGAATTTTTTGTTGTGACGTAGCATGGCCGAGTTCAGTCCCACAAAAGCATCATTGGTCGGGACCAGCATCGCCACCAGGCTGAGTCGGGTGAATTTCTTCCCACCCCTGATCATGAATGTCATGGTGTGTCCCGGAGGCACAGGGCCTGTCGTTTTTACCATGAGAACCCTGGGGCTGGCTTCCAGCATTTCGACCAGGGGCATGGTATTCCCACCCTCGGCAAGCACTTCGAGGGGAAGGCTGGCGGTTTCACCCGGTTTGAACACGTCCATCTCTGCAAGGTGGGTAGCTGCGACAATGGGTGTGAAGGTCTGAGCGTGGGTCAGATTTGTGACCATAACCTTGTATATCTTACCGTCATCCATGTCATCCTTGGCGAGGGCGGCAGTGGAAAGGGCTATGGTCAGTATGGCCGCGGATAAGATCCAAACGATAAGGTTAAGAGCAGATTTTTTCATGATTCACCTCAAACCGGTATTGAGGCAGTCCGAAAAATAACTGACACTGATATAAGGAGTCATGGCAACCGGTAGGGGATCCGGGCTGATGAATTGTCGAATAAAACTTAATGCCCTTTGCTTCTGTAACTCGGACCACCTCGGACAGTGATATTACTCGCCCCAAAATATCCCCTCTCGGTACAATCGGCCGAAGGTCAGTTCTTAATACCATCTTAACAAAAAAAGGGAACACGTCACTATGGACTCCCATTTTGAACAATAAACCTGGTTCCCTTCGATCTGCCCGGGAACCCGGCGCAACCTCGTGCGGCGGTGTTAACCGGCTGAAGGTCGCTGCTTTCCGGCTAGCAGAAAGTCTTGACTTATAGAACGACAGCCACTACTTTGTTAGTTACCCAACTAACAACAGGATCCCCATGCCCCCCAAAAGCGACAAAAGAGAGCGGCTCTTAAAAGCGGCCCGAAGACTGATCCATCAGCAGGGATTCCAGCGGACCACTCTGGCCGACATCGCCGAGCAGTCGGGTGTTCCCCTGGGAAACGTCTACTACTATTTCAGGACCAAGGATGAGATCGTCCGGGCCGTGATCGAAGACCGCACTCAGAGGTTTCTTGCCCTTGCCGAAGGCTGGGAGCAGGACCCCGACCCCGGAAAGAGACTGCACTGTTTTCTGGAGATGCCCGTCAGTATCGACAGAAGCATCGCGGCCCACGGCTGTCCGGTCGGAAGCCTCTCGCAGGAACTGAGCAAAAAGGGGGATGGCCATGCGGAGCTGGCCGGCCAGACCCTAAGGGCTCAGCTCGACTGGGTCACCGAGCAGTTTCGCCTGCTCGGGCGCGCCGATGCCGAGCTGTTGGGACACCAGTTCATCGCCACTTTGCAGGGGAGCTCGCTGCTGGCCAACACCCTGAATCGGCCCGAGGTTCTGATCGAACAGGTCGAGCGCCTGAAGCAGTGGGTGCAGTCCTTTAGCGCTGGAGAAAAAGGAGGGAAAACCACATGAAAGATCGGATCACTGAGAAAACACGCCAGATTTTCGAAGAGTCCCCCTTAAACCGCCGGGAGGATGGCGGGCTGTATTTCGATGCGCCTCTGGTCGGCTTTGCCTCGGCGGACGATCCCCTGTTTCTCGA
>CALZIC010000377.1 GCA_945787285.1 uncultured Desulfuromonadales bacterium | reverse complement strand
GCCGATCCTGCTCACCGCCGGGGCGGCCCTGCTCGGCAACTGGATCATCACCCTCGACCCGATCTTCTCGGGGCTGGCCTGGTCGATCATCTTCGGGGTCTTCGCCTCCACCGGCTTCACCCTGGTCGTCATCCCCGTCGTCTACTGGCTGATTTACGGCAAGAAAGAAAACACCTGAAAAGGGGCCTCACGCAAAGCCGCGAAGCCGCAAAGAACGTCTGAGAAACAATCAGTTCACCGCCTTGGCGTCATTGCGGCTTGAGAGAGCAAAGCGAACGGGCGTGGGATGGGTGTTGATCGTTTCTGGCGATCGACCAAAAAAAGGCCCCGTCGACAGACGGGGCCCTTTGAGAAAACGATGAAATAATTTTTGTTTAGCGTCTCCTGGTCCGGGTCCTGGTTTCGGGCTCGGGCTCGGTGGGGGTGTCCGCGTGGCACTTCACACAGAGGCTTTGGAGAGCCTGCCCCATGCCAGGTGCGCGGGAGTCGCGGTCGTGGCAGCCGGTACACTGGCCGTTGCCGACGCCCAGGTGGTGGCAGGTCTTACAGTCGCTGACCGTTGTCTTGTGAGCATCGTGGTTGAAGTCGGACACCTGTACCGAAGCCGCCCAGGCGGTTCCGATGCACATCAGGCTGGCAACCAGCACAATCATCAGTACTCGTTTCATGGTTATCCCCTCTCCAGAAGATTTTGTTGGACGGATGAGCCCGTCAGAATATCTCCCTCATTATTATTCAGTACGCGTTTAAAAAACAATGGGTTTTTTTCACGGAGAAAAACAGGGGATTTTTCATGCTGGGTCAAAGGTTGTCAGCAGGCTTTGGAGAGGCGGGTTTCTTCGAGGGCCAGGGCCAGCTGGTCGGGGCAGCTGGTGCCTCCCCGACAGACGATCCCCTTGAGTCGGCCGATAACCTCGTCGACCGGCATCCCCTTTACCAGGGTCGCGATCCCCTGGGTGTTCCCGGAGCAGCCCCCGATAAACCGGACGGAAATAACCTTGTCGTTCTCAATTTCGATATCGATGAACCTGGCGCAGGTTCCGTAGGTCTGGTAGGTCTTGGTCATGGTTGCTTCCTTCTGCCCTGTGAAATATACAGTGTCGCCGGAGTTTTGCGGTACAGATTGCTGTATATCATGCATTGGAAGGAGCGGTAAAGTCAAAAATTCAAAAATTTATATATATGGGTAGCTAGGAGCTCGATCAGGCCTCGTCGCCGAGGTAGGCAAAGGCGGCGGCCAGTTCTTTGAGTTGTGCCGCCAGTTTCTCGAGTTCGGTCGTTTCCTGGCCGATGATGGCGGCTTTTTCGGCGTTTTTCTGCAGACGATGCTCCGACCGGGAAAAGTGCTGAACCACCTGCTCAGCGGTGGTCATCTGGTAATTGATCGCCTCGTTGATCGCGCCGATCCGATTTTCCCGTTCGCTCAGGCCCCGGTCGAACTGCTGGTTGGCCCTGACCTGTTCGGACATGCCGCCGGCGATCTGGTCGGCGGCCGCCTTCATCTGGCCGACCCCCTCCTGGGTGCGGGCTATGGCGATCTGCTGTTCCTGGATGGTGCGGGCAATCGCCTTGATCGCCTGCATGCTGCGGCCGGCATCGGTCAAAAGCGAGCGGGCCCGGAGCCCCTGCTGCTCGGTCAAATCAGCGATCTCATCGGAACTGGCTGCCGCCTCGTTGGAGCTTTCGAGGATTTTGCTCAGGGCCGCACCCGTCGATTCGGAGAGTTGCTTGCCTTTGGCAATCGCCTTGGCGGTGGCAACAACGGCCGTGGTCACCTCCTGGGTGTCCCCGCCGATGGCCTTGACGATCTGCTGGATGTCCTGGGCGCTGGTGGTAGTGCGATCGGCCAGGTCGCGGATTTCTTCGGCAACGACCGAGAACCCTTTTCCTTCCTCCCCCGCCTTGGCGGCGATAATGGCGGCGTTAAAGGCGAGCAGTTCGGTGTCGGAAACCAGCTCCTTGATGACCTCGATGATCTTGGCGACCTCTACGGTCTGGCGGGAAAGTCGCTGCATCGCCTCGGTCGCCTTGCGGCTTTCCTGCTCGATGCGTTCCATCTCATCCATCGAGGCCCGCACGACCCGCAGTCCGTCCTCAGCGTCTTCCTTGACCCCGTTGGCCGACTGGGCGCTGGCCACGGCGCCGGCCTGAACGCGGGCCAAAGAGTCGCCGATGGTGTCGAGGTCATGGGTGGTCCCTTCGACGGAGCGGGCGATCTGTTCCGCCTGATCGGCCACTTCACGGACGCTGGCGGCCATCTCGTCGACGGTGGCGGTCGTTTCGAGAAATTTGGCGGTGGAGTGCTCCATGGCGCCGCTCATCTCTTCCAGGGAGCAGGAGAGTTCGCGGGACCAGGCGGCTTCGTCCTGGGAGCGGTCGCTCAGGGCCAGCACCAGCTTGATAACCTCTTGTTGTTTCGCCTCCATTGCCTCCATGTCGAGGCGAGCCTGGTCGGCCGCTTTGAGCCCTTCCTGGGTGCGGGCGGAGAGGAAATGACTGACCTCGGCGAGGGAGCGGTAGTGGGGGACAAACCGGTCGATGGTCTGCAGCAGCTGGCGGACCAGGGAATCGACCTTTTTGACCGAGGCGGCCAGGGCCTCGTTCAAATCTTCAACGGTTTCGCCGGAAGTGGTGATGTCGCCGACCATCGGTTTGAGCAGATCGAGCTGCTGGCGCATCTGGCTTTTCAGGGTCGCTCGCATCAGCAGAAACATCACGGCGGACAGCAGAAACCCGGTGATGACGCAGAGGGTGAAAAACGACAGGGTCAGAGCCTTGGGGCCAAGAGCCAGCGAGGCGGGGAGGGGGAAAATGAACCCGGTGGCCAGCCCCGCAAAGTGGGTCAGGTAGAAAACCTTTCGAAGATACGGGATATTGCCGGCGGCACCTTCTGCCATAACTCCTCCGCTAGATCTGTAAAGATGGGTAGTTT
>CALZIC010000376.1 GCA_945787285.1 uncultured Desulfuromonadales bacterium | reverse complement strand
AACACCCCGGCCCCCTGGTTTTCTATCTTCAGGGCTTCCGATTCCCACTCCCACTCGCCGGTCCAGAGTCCTTCGATCATGCCATCTGTCCTTTATTGAATTTCTACCCCAAATGACTATTTGCGTGCCTCCAGGTATTTCAGAGCCTTGCTTACCGGCAATTTTTCACTGGAGGGCCCGGTCCGGATATAAAAATCTTCATCCTGATTGTTTTTCAAGAAGGCAGGGTCTTGAGCTCTCTCACATTCAATGATAGCGATACTTTTGCCGTTAAGGGCCTTGATGTCAAAGTTCAGATATTTTGAAAACTCTACGCCGATATGCTGATTGATCAGGTTTTTGAAATGCAGGCGGCCTTTATCCTCATTTCTGAACTCGTCCACTTCGAGCCCGACAACCTCCCCGTCGTCCGACACCCCGATCAGCAGCGTGCCGCCGTCGGTATTCAAAAAGGCCACCACGGTCTTCAACCAGGCCAGTTCGATCTCCTTGCCGGACTTGCCCGATTTCAGATTCATGCGCATGGTCGACTTGAATTCCAGTGTGCTGCTCTCTCCGCTCTCCAAAAGGGCCTTGAGGTTCTCGTCCAGATTTCCGGCACTCAATATTTGCTGCGGAACTTCTTTTAATTGATGGCGGTATTTGCGCACCACCAGCGCGGCCAGCACGATTCCCCCGGCCAGAATAGCCAGTGCCAAAGATGAAACCAGGTATCGTTTTTCCTGCAGCCGCCCCAAAAAGTCGCTTTCCGGAACCGCCACTCCGATCCAAAGGGTCTGCCGGGCAGAATCGAGCGGACTGAATCCCCCCCACCAAATTCTCCCTTCACTGACAAATTGTAGAGATTCCCCGGCGATCTCCCCTTTTTTTTTCCAGCTTGTCACCGCGGCCTGGATGGCCGGTTCCTCGAGCTCTTCAGGGGAGACAAAATAGGCCTCTTTCCCTTCCACGTCCTTCTGAAATTTACCACCTTCCCGTGGGGCAAAAACATCGCTGTCACGGTCAAGTAAAAACACCTTTCCCTTCTCACTGACCCGTACTTCCGAAACCCATCGGAAAATCTCATTGAGGAGGACATCGCACGCGACCACAAAGGTCTTTCCCTTATCCTCCTTTCTCTGCCATCTGATCGAACCGGTAACACCGGGGTCTTTGGTGGTAAAAAAAACATAAGGCCTGGTCCAGAAAACCTCCCCTTCCTCAACCGTTTCGGTCGCTCCCCGGTACCAGGGTCGGGTCCTGGGATCATAGTCGATCTCTTCTTGCCATTGGGCTACAGTTTCTCCGGCATTCTTCCAGTGCGCCCACAGTGCGTTTTTTCCCAGACCGGTTGACCGGGTCAGCCAGCGGTCCGATTCCCGCAGCAGCAGAAATTCAACCCCGTCGGAATCGGCGATCATCATGGAGGAGACATGAGGAGCCTGTTCTAGAACAGGAATAAACTTGGCATTGAGCGCACGGATATCCTTTAGTTCAAGCAGGCCGGTCTTTCCCCACTGCTGGAAAATAGTGAGGATCTTTTGTACCGACTCCTGCAGTTGCCGGAATTCTTTTTCCGCCTGGCTGGTGGTTTGGGTGATCAGGGACCGGGAAATATCTTTTCTGATATTCGAGCCCTGAATAGCCACAACGGTAAAAATGGCGCCCGAGGTGAGCAGAACCAGCAGCACGAGGTCGCGCAAGAGACGGTGACGAATATTTCTGGGGGAAGACCTGAAGAATTTTGAAAGCATAAACCCTTCACCTCGACTTTTTATCGGGCAAGCCACGCAAACCGAAACGATTGGCGGAATCAGCGTGTTGAAGGTGGCAAAACGAACAAGAGGCACACTCCAGGGTCCAGAGTGTGCCTCCACGCTTTGTGATGGCTTCCCGAAACTCTTTCGCCACCCCCATCAGAAGCGGTAGTTCACGACAACCCCACCCAGGACCTGGCCGGCATCCCCCTCGTCGTCGACCACAGGGCTGTCCTCGGCATCGCCGAGCAGGCGGGCATAGCGCAGAACACCGAGCAGGCCCCAATGGTCGTCAATATTGTATTGATAGGCCCCGCCGAAAGCCAAATCCTTGATTCCTCCTTCGGCCTTAAATCTCTTCAGCCCGCTTCGTGCAGCATTATTCGCATCGATCTCAAAATAGGTTTCCATGTAATCGTCGCTGGCGTAGGAGGTCGATGCGAAAAGGGTCAGCATCGCCTGCTTGTCGAAGGGGATGGTGTAGGCGCCGCTCAGATCCACCAGGAAACCGTCATGACTGTCTTCAACATCCTGGGCCGCGCTAAGCATGAAGTTCCAGCGGTCAATTTTGATAGAACCAAAAACTCCCAGTTCAGCGGCGGTATCCACCTTCCTCAACCGGTCCACCCTGTCGTTATCTACATCGTCTCGCTCTGCCCTGAAGCGAAGGATCGGGCCGAGGTGCAACTGCTTGTCCGGCAAGAGGTTCACCCTGAGGGTGTTGCCCAGCACGGAGAGGTACATGCCGTTGTCCAAATTGTACCTTATCTGGAGCAGAGGAATGCCCTGGTAGTCATCGGACCCCTCGTAATCGGGCGCCAGACCGAGTCCGAGACCGAAAATTCGGGACTCCTGTCCCGCCTCGTCGGCCATGTCCAGACTGCTTTCCGAGGCCAGTGCCGGCATGGCAGCCATCAGAAAGAGCAACATCGACAAAGCTAAAACCACCATTGAACCAGATGTTTTCCAACCGAAATCACTCCTGTCCATTGAATGCCTCCTTTTTCTTCGCAGGAATTCCCAAGCATTACATAAACTTAACAGAGCCCAAGGGAAGCGCAACTGGAAATAGTGGTCCTTACGGCGAGGGACTGCCTCACGGGGATGTGGGTAAACTGGTGGTTCCAGAGCCCCACGACCATGCAGGTTCGACCGCTCATCCCGGCATGCACGGCGTTTTGCCCCAGCAGCAGGCAGAGCGCCGAGTCATGGGGATTGGCGGGCAGGCTGCGGATGCCATGGATGGTTGCTCCCACACCCTGGTTACGCCTCCTCTATTTGCATCCCAGCGTGACCAGACTTAGAACAGGCCACTCGATTGAAGAGGCTTGTCAATTGCTTTGATATACGAGTCGATGGCGTCAGGAACGTTGGTCTCTGAGGTTTCGGTCAACGTGGACCAGACCCGTTTGTTTCTGGCAGCGCTATAGATGGTGGTCTCCACTGTGGAAATTGCATATTCGGTCGTGTAGCCGGGAGTCGTTACGACCTGGTACCCTCTTCCGTAATAACCGTACCATCCTCCCGCGTAGCGCCCCCCGTAGCCCCCTTGTACATAGGAGGTTCCAGGGGTGTGAACCGTCTCGATTCTCTTGTCAACCAAGCTCACCACCATGACACCATCCACTCCGTTCGCTTTCATGGCAGCGGTGGCAGCCTCTTCGTCAATCTGGTCAAGATCCGGGTAAAGCTCGATCGTTGCCTGAGCATTTACTCCGGTTTTCTTAAGGACATCGACCAACTTTTGTTCAATGAGACCGCGGTAAGTCGGCTTTTCGCTCAAAACAAGAATGAAAATTTTAGTAAATTTCTCAGTCTGAGTTTCGTCCTGCCAAGTGTTGAGAACTTTGGTGCTCGCACAGGCGATAAGGATCAGGACGCTGCAGCACAACAACAGTAATTTTGTTTTCATCGACAGGCCTCCTTAACCTGAATCCGAAAGGGGTGAGGCGTAAGGAGTGAGAGGGAGGGATGACTTCCCAAACAAAAACCCATCCCTGCGTTTTTCTGCTCGTCCCTTAGGTCTCACGTTCCAAAGAATTAGGATATCCGAAACTCTGTACAACGATAGCTGGAATTGCAGTTATTTCAAAAAGTAGCTTCAATTGTTTTCTGTTTTCCCTGTTGCAAACTTGGCAACTTGAATGCCTCTGTTAGGTTTCCTTATTTAAAATCAAGCACTTCTGGGGAGCCTTCACACCATGCTCAGGAAACCTGTCGCCGGGATTTTCGTGGCCTTTACTCCGAAAGACTGCCGCACACATCTGGGGGGATGTGGGTAAACTGGTGGTTCCAGAGCCCCACGACCATGCAGGTTCGACCGCTCATCCCGGCATGCACGGCGTTTTGCCCCAGCAGCAGGCAGAGGGCCGAGTCATGGGCATTGGCGGGCAGGCTGCGGATGGTGTAGCTCGGGTCGATGTATTTAAGACTCACTTTCCGGCCGAGCTGGGCGAAGTGGGCCTTGATGTTGTCCTGCAGAAAGAGGCCGATATCGCCGTGCTTGACGTTTCCCGAAGCGTCCCGCTCCATGGCGTTCTCCAGCAGGTCCTGCCCTGCCCCCTCGGCTGCTACCACCACGGCGTGGCCCCGCCGTTCCAGGCGCTCGGTGAGATAACGCAGGAAACCGTCGAGGCTGAAGGGAACCTCCGGCACCAGGCAAAAATTGACCTGGCTGTCGACCAGAGCCACCGCGGCGGCGATAAAGCCCGAATCGCGCCCCATGAGCTTGACCAGCCCGATGCCGTTGCGGTGGCCGGCCGCCTCCGAGTGAGCGGCATAGGAGGCCCGCTGGGCTTCGGCCACGGCCGTCTCGAACGAGTGAGCGGCATAGGAGGCCCGCTGGGCTTCGGCCACGGCCGTCTCGAAACCGAAGGTCTTCTGAACGAAAGAGATATCGTTGTCGATCGTTTTGGGAATGCCGATGACGCTGATCGGTCTTCCCCGCGAGGCCGCCTCTTCGGCTATTTTCTGGGCCCCCTTGAGGGTGCCGTCGCCGCCGAGAGCGAAGAGGATGCCGATCCCCAGTTCCTCAAGAGTGTCGACCATCTCAGCGGGGTCCTGGGGCCCGCGGGAGGAGCCGAGGATCGTCCCCCCCAGTTCGCCGATCCGGCTCACCGACGCCGGAGTCAGCTCCAGCGGCTGGTGCCCGTGGCGCTTGACGAGCCCCTCGTAACCGTAGCGAAATCCGTAGACCTCTTTTACCCCGTAATGGTGATAGAGACTCAGGACCACCGCACGGATCACGTCGTTGAGCCCCGGGCAGAGGCCGCCGCAGGTGACGATTCCGCAGGCCATGGTCTGGGGATCGAAAAACAGGTGCTCCCGCGGCCCGGCCAATTCAATGGTCGGGGGATTTTTATCCGCATCGAAAAATGGTTGGATTTCATCA
>CALZIC010000375.1 GCA_945787285.1 uncultured Desulfuromonadales bacterium | reverse complement strand
AAATCGGGCACAGAGCCGGCCTGTGCCAGCGAGTCAGCGAGATCGCGACAGATGGGTATAGCGTTGGGCTTGTTGTCGAGCACCATGCCGGTATCAAGTCCAGCTTTTTCACTATCGATAACCGAAAGGATTTCGTATTTCTCTGAGCGCCTGATAAGCCCGTTGGCGGTTTTGCCGTCAATTGCGCCAAAGTTGGCTTCACAATAGACAATTGCGGTGGCGGTTCGCTTCTTGGCTCCAACGAATCGAGACGGCATGGACACCGCTATTTTGTTTTTTGTTACAGACTTGAGGGTGGGTTCTGACGCGGTCAAAGACACGACGGGCGGGACTATTAACATAGCTACTCCTTTGAGCATAAGTCTCAGAGGAGGCGACGGGATCGTGCCGACCAGTATTGGCCGATTGTCAACGAGTAGTCCCAACTAAGGTGGGTTGCTGTGGGAAGTAGTTCCCACAGGCGAGATCAACATGTCAGGCTAGCACAGCGCGCCAACAATCTGTTAGGAAAAAACTGACGTGACTCCATTTAAGGGCCATGGCATGTGTGATTGGCACCCCGATACAGGCTTGAATAACTAACACCGTTGTCCAGCTTATCTCGAATTACAGGAAGGAGTTATTGGTCTGTTGACCTTGCTGGCCCGAAGGAGGCGTACTGACTAATTAAGTTCTGTCACATTGTTTGAAGGCTAAAAATCGGCTATTTAGGCGGGGTAGATGTCCTGCTAACCCTGATTTATGGGACACAGCCACCCGCCGGTCATCTGAACCTACTTCAACTTGCCTGATCTGTTCAATAAGTTGTTCCGGATCATTTGGGGCCTCGATTGGGGAAAGAAAGTCAATAATTCTACAACCCCTGACATTTTAGACAATATGAGAAAAATGGCGCCCAATAACCCCTCATAGAATGGCGTCATTATCGCCGGGGTGTTGTGGAAGGTGCTGGTGCGCTGAGGATTCCGCCTTGGCAACATGGGGGTCGACCTCGGTCTCCCATAGATTCAAGCCAAAAAAAATCCCTCGGCTTTTTGGGCCGGGGATTTTTTATTCGTACCAGGGTCGCTATTTGCTGCTGACCAGTTCCGGGTAAGGCCAGCCTTGCTGCCCCTTTGTCAGGATGAACAGCCGCTCTTCGCCGATCCCGCGCGATTTCAGATAGTCGTAGGTGCGCTCAGCCCCCCCCTTGCCGCGGGGACAGATGATGACGACCGGGGCACCGTGGGCCTTGAGGCCGGAGAGGACCGCATCGAGTTTTGCCTTGTCCTGTTCGGATTTGACCGGGTAGGCCCGGGTGGCGATGGCGCCGGGGAGGTGGTGTCTGTCAAAGTCTGCGGACTCCTGAATATCGATCAGGGCCATGGGCACATTGGACTCAAGGTTCGCTTTGAGCCGGGACGCGTCGATCATGTTGAAGGCCAGGGCATTGCCGGCCAAGAGTGCCAGGGCCAGGGTCAGTGTGCAGATAAGTCGTTTCATCGTCTACTCCTTCGTGTTTGATAAAGCATTGGCAGGGCAGAAGGGTAAACGAATTTGTCATCGGGGGCCAATAGGAAATATCGAACATTTCCATGGGTTCAATAGTCTGTTCCTATGGGCGCTCCGCCTCTTTCTCCAGGCTGCCGTGAGGAAGGACCACCGTTACATCCGAACCCTGACCCTCCTCGGAGCGGACCTCGATGGTCCCCCCGTGCTCCTCGACAATGTACCTGACAATGCTCAGGCCCAGCCCCAGGCCGCCGACGGCGGTATCGGAGGCATCGGCCCGGTAGAACTTGTCGAAGATTTTTGCGGTCTCCTCCTGCGACATGCCGATGCCCTGGTCGCGGATCGAGATGCGGCAGTGGTCGGGGAGGTGGGAGCAGCTGATGGAGATTGCGCCGTGAGGCGGAGAATATTTGACCGCGTTGTCGAGCAGGTTTTCGATCACCTGGCGCATTCTTCCCGGGTCGGCCCAGCAGTGCTGAAGGCAGCCCTGCGACAGGTTCATCTGAAAAATCCGGCCGGGAAACCGGAGTTTGAAATCGGATATGGCCTTGGTGATGACTTCGAGGAGGTTGCACGGACCGACCTCCAGATGAAGTCTCTGCCCCGAGTCGATTTTACTCAAATCGAGCAGGTCATCGACGATGTTGGTCAGGATTTCGGACTTCTCATGAATTGCGGCGAGGAACTCTTCCCTCTGCTCCGGGGGGAAGCCCCCCATTTCGGCCTCCTTGAGCAGCAGTTCTGAATAGCCCATCACCGAGGTCAGCGGGGTGCGCAGTTCGTGGGCGGCGGTGGAGATGAACTCGGATTTAAGCTGAAGGTTGTCGTGCAGCGCCTGCTCGGCCTTCTTGCGCTCGCTGATGTCCCTGCCGATTGCGCGGCATTCATCGAAGCTGCCGTCCGCTTTGTAACGGAAGTTGACGGTCCAGAGCATCGAAGTGACCTCCCCGGAGCGCGATACCTGTCGGTTTTCGATGCTCTCGCTTCGGGTCCGGTTTTCGGCGCAGTGCAGGAACCCCAGCCGTGACCGCTCCCGGTCGTCGGGGTGTACGAAATCGAAGGCGGACAGGCCGATGCACTCTGCGGGACTCAGCCCGAAATAGCGGGTGGCGCTGTGGTTGACGTAGACGATGCGGCCGGATTCATCGACCTGGGTGATCAGGTCATCGGTCCCTTCGACCACCTCGCGATAGCGCTCCTCGCTGGCCAGCATAGCCTTTTCAGCGCGCAGCAGTTTGGCCACGTGGCGGTGGACCAGGGCGTAGACGAGTGCGGTGGTCACCGCGACAAAGAGCCATCCCTTGAGGGTCTGCAGCAGGCTCAGGGCCCTGAGGTCGGAGACCAGGGTGGCGAGGATCCAGTCGGAGAAGAGAATCCACAGAAAGGCGAACAGGGCATAGGTACCTGCGGTGCTTGCGGCCTGCGGCTGGAGTTTGAATGGAGCATGACCACGAAACATGGGGCTTTCC
>CALZIC010000374.1 GCA_945787285.1 uncultured Desulfuromonadales bacterium | reverse complement strand
CGGCGATGGCGAGCATGGCGTCGCAGAACTCGTCGAGGATCTCCATGCTTTCGGTTTCGGTCGGCTCGATCATGATCGCCCCCTTGACTACCAGGGGAAAATAGACCGTCGGCGGGTGGTAGCCGTAATCGATGAGGCGCTTGGCCACATCGAGGGTGTGGCAATCCCCTTCGAGGTCGCGGTCCGAGAAGACCACCTCGTGCAGCGAGCGGTTTTTGTACGGCAGGTGGTAGGTCCCCTCGAGGCGGGCGCGGATGTAATTGGCGTTGAGCACCGCCATCTCGGTCGCCTGCCGGAGCCCTTCGGCCCCCAGGGAGCGGATATAGGCATAGGCCCGCACCAGCACGCCGAAATTGCCGTAAAAGGCCTTCATGCGTCCGATCGAGTCAGGGCGGTCGCAGCAGAGGCGGAATATCTCCCCCTCCTTGACCACCACCGGCATCGGCAGGTAGGGCGCCAGAGCTTCGGTCACCCCGACCGGGCCTGCACCTGGACCACCTCCGCCGTGGGGGGTCGAGAAGGTCTTGTGCAGGTTGAAGTGCATGACGTCGATCCCCATGTCGCCGGGACGGGCGATCCCCATCAGGGCGTTGAGGTTGGCGCCGTCACAGTAGACCAGCCCCCCCTTGGCGTGGACGATCTCGCAGATCTCGCGGATATCCGATTCGAACAGCCCCAGGGTGTTGGGATTGGTGATCATCAACGCCGCCACTTCCTCGTCCATGTGCTCGGCAACCTCTTTGGCCGACAGCACCCCGCTCGAGACCAGGGGTACCACGTCGTAACCGCACAGGGCAGCGCTGGCCGGGTTGGTGCCGTGGGCCGTATCGGGAATCAAAACCTTGGAGCGGGGATTGCCGTGGGCCTGGTGCCAGGCGCGAATGATCAGCATCCCCGCCAGCTCGCCGTGGGCGCCGGCGGCCGGCTGCAGGCTGATCGCCGGAAAACCGGAAACCTCACCGAGGTCGTCCTGCAGGGTATGCAGCAGGCCCAGGGCGCCCTGAGCCAGATGTTCGGGGGCATAGGGGTGCAGCCCCGAAAGCCCGGGAATGCGTGCTGCCACCTCGTTGACCTTGGGGTTGTACTTCATGGTGCAGCTGCCCAGCGGGTAAAAACCGGAGTCGACCCCGTAATTCCAGGTCGAAAGCCGGGTAAAGTGGCGCACCACGTCGACCTCGGAAACCTCCGGAAAACCGGCCACCTCCTCGCGCAGCAACTCGGCGGGCAGCGAAGCTTCCGGCACGTCGAGCCGCGGCAGGCTGTACCCCTTGCGGCCCGGATCCGAATGCTCGAAGATCAGCTTTTCGTTGAGAATCAGTCCGCTCGTTCCGATGCCGCTCATTGTTCACCTCCCGCCAGAGCCGCCACCAGGGCGTCGATATCCTCCCGGCTGTTCTGCTCGGTCACGCAGACCAGGAAACGGTTCGCCATGGAACCCAGGCAGCGCTCGAGGGGAATCCCGCCGAGAATGCCCCGCTGTTCCAGCCGCGCCATCAGGCCGTCGACCGCCTCGGTCGTCTCGACCACGAATTCGTTGAAACTTTGCGCGGAAAAGGGGATGGAGAAGCCGTCGAGGGCCGCGATCGCCTGTTTGGCGTATTCGGCGCGGGAGAGGTTCTGCACCGCCACCTCGCGAATGCCGGCCTTGCCCATCAGCGAGAGGTAGACGGTCGCCATCAGGGCGCAGAGCCCCTGGTTGGAGCAGATGTTGGAGGTCGCCTTTTCCCGGCGGATATGCTGCTCGCGGGTGGCCAGGGTCAGCACGAAACCGCGCTTGCCCTCCTTGTCGACGGTCTGCCCGACCAGGCGCCCCGGCATGGAGCGGACATCGCGCTGTTTGGCCGCAAAAAAACCGAGGTAGGGGCCGCCGAAGGAAACCGGCATGCCGAAGCTCTGCCCCTCACCGACCACGATGTCGGCACCGAGTTCACCCGGCGACTTGAGCAGGCCGAGGGCGATCGGCTCCTGCACCGCCGCCACCAGCCGCGCCCCGCAGGCGTGGGTCGGTTCGGCCTGGGCGGCGAGGTCTTCGATCACCCCGAAAAAGTTGGGGTAGCCGGTGACCACGGCAGCCACCTCCTTGCCGAGCATCCCCTCCAGCTGTTTCAGGTCGGTGCGGCCGTCGGCATCATAGGGAACACTTTCCAGCTCGACATCGAGGTAACGGCAGTAGGTCTCCACCGTCGCCCGGTACTCGGGGTGCAGCGCCGCGGAAACCAGAACCTTTTTGCGCCGGGTGGCGCGCACCGCCATCAGCACCGCCTCGGCGCAGGCCGAGGCCCCGTCGTACATCGAGGCGTTGGAGCTGGCAGATCAGGGTCTGGTACTCGAAAATGGCCTGCAGGGTCCCCTGGCTGATTTCCGGCTGATAAGGGGTATAGGCCGTGTAAAATTCGCTGCGGGAGATCAGGTGATCGACAACCGCCGGGATGAAGTGATTGTAGGCGCCGCCGCCGAGAAACGACAGATGGGTTTCACCGGTAGCGTTGCGTCGGGCCAGGCCGTTCAACTCGCGGAGCAGGCCGGCTTCGGAAACGGGGGGGGCCAGGTCCATCGGACGCTGAAGACGGATATTCGCGGGAATTTCCGTAAACAACTCATCGATCGAATCGACCCCGATCGTCTCGAGCATCTGGCGGATATCCTCGTCGGTATGCGGTATGTATCGCATGGGGATCTCCTTGGGCTAAAACGCCGGCCCCACCGCGAAACGGGTGGAGACCGGCTGGAATGATCAGTGAGGCGTGAGGCGTAAGGTGTAAGGGGAAAAGGCCAAACCAGATTTTTTTTGAGGAATACGCCTCACTCTTCTCTCTTCACTCCACACGCGTCACCCGGACCTGACTCCGTGAGATCTGGGAGGGAAAAGAGTGTAAGTGCTTGGCCTGAATAAGTGTTACAAAAAATCTGAGGCGCACCCATAGGTTCGTCGATGATTTTTTGTGCGCTTAGGCAGGTCAATGACTTGCGCTATTGCCCGGTCAGAACTCATGGATTCAGGTCCTAGCCTTCTTTTTCGACGAACTCCTGGTAGGCGTCGGCATCCATCAGATCATCGAGTTCGGTTCGACCACCTCGCCGGTAACCGGCGAATAGACGTCGGAGACCGCCTTGACCGACTCGACCACGCCAAAGGTGCGCCCGGCCTCAAGGGCCATACCGACTTCGGGTAGTTCGACGAAAACGATGTCACCAAGGGAATCCTGAGCAAAGTCGGTAATCCCCACGGTAACGATGTCGCCCTCCAGCTGGGCCCATTCATGCTCTTCGGAATACTTCAGATCTTCGGGAAAATCCATGGTTATCCTCCTGTTTTAAAACGGAAAAAATCTTATAAACCTAAAGGCGTAATAGGTGATGGGTAATGGGTAATCGGTAAAAAGCAAAAACCGCCTCGTCACTCGTCACTCGTCACGCCCTTCACTCATTTCTTGACAAAAGGCGTCCTGGCAACCTTCGCCCCCACCCGGCGCTTGCGGATGCCGATCTGCAGTTCGCTATCGATGGCGCCGCACGCGGCTTCGACCAGGGCCAGGCCGATGCCGACCCGCAGTGACGGGCTCATGGTGCCGCTGGTCACCACACCGACTTCCTTGTCTCCGCAGAAGACCGGGTAGTCGGCCCGGGGGATTCCCGCTTCGGTCATCACGAAACCGACCAGTTTGCGCGGCACCCCTGCCTCTTTCATCCGCACCAGGGGCTCACGGCCGATAAAGCTCGGCTTGTCGAACTTGGTGATCCACCCGAGCCGCCCTTCGAGGGGAGTGATTTCGGGGGAGAGTTCGTGGCCGTAAAGAGCATAGGCCATCTCCAGGCGCAGGGTGTCCCGCGCCCCCAGTCCGACCGGCACCAGCCCGTCTTCGGCGCCGACTTCCATCAGGCCGTTCCAGACCTTTTCGGCCGACTCCTCAGGAAAATAAAGCTCGAAACCATCTTCGCCGGTATATCCGGTGCGGGAAATAATGGTCGGCACATCGGCCACCAACCCCTCGTAAAAGCGGTAATACTTGATCTGGCCTAGATCGGCATCAGTCAGGCGGGAGAGAATCGTCTGCGCGCCCGGCCCCTGCAGCGCCAGCTGGGCAAATTCTGGACTGGCGTTGTGCAACGTGACGTCGGAAAAACCGCCCTCCTCGAGGACCTCCTCCATCCAGGTGAAGTCCTTATCGATGTTCGAGGCGTTGACGCAGAAAAGATAATGCTCGGCGCCAAAACGGTACAGGGTGACATCGTCCACCACCCCGCCATGGGAATAGCACATGGCGCTGTACTGCACCTGGCCGTTCTCCAGCTTCGAGGCGTCGTTTAGAGTCAACTCCTGGATAAAGTCCAGGGCTCCGGCCCCCTTGACCACGATCTCGCCCATGTGGGAGACGTCGAACAGGCCGGCGGCATTGCGCACCGCCAGGTGCTCGTCGATCACACCCTTGTACTGAACCGGCATTTCCCACCCGCCGAAATCGACCATACGGGCCCCGGCCTGTTTATGGACAGCATTCAAAGGGGTCTTTTTCAGCATATGTTTACTCCTTAAACTTTAATAAAATAAGGATGTTCCTCCCCTCCCCCTGTGACGCCGCCGTAGCGGAGTGGGCGTTTTGAGAAAAAGGAGGGCAACTGTTCGAGCGAAGCGAGTTTTTGCCCTCCCTCAAAACGTCTGCGCAGCGGAGGGAACCCGCCGCAGGCGGGCAAGGAGCGGGGTGCCCTTTTTCTGCTTACTCCTTTTGGGCAAGCAAAAAGAGTAAGGCGTCGTGAGGGGACGCAACCCCTCGGTTTTGACGTTAGCAATTCCCCCTAAAGTTATAACCTCCCAACCCAACTCGTGCAACTATGCAAGAATATCCGGAATCCGGTTCTCATGCCCCAGGGTCATCAAATGCACCCCCTGGCAATGACGCCGAGCCATCCCCACCGTCTCGCGGGCAATGGCAATCCCCTCTTCGAGAGGTTCAGGAGCAGCAGCCAACCGGTCGATCAACGCCTGGGGGACCCGCACCCCCGGAATGTTGCGATTGAGAAATTCGGCCATCCGGGCACTTTTGAGCAGCAGCACCCCGAGCAGAACCGGAACTCCCAGGGGGTTGGCCTCGGCCATAAAGCGTTCGAGTTTTTCGTGGTCGAATACCGCCTGGGTCTGGAAAAAACGGGCGCCGGCCTGAATCTTCTTGGCGTATTTCTGGAACATCAGCTCGAACGGTTCGGCTTCTGGGGTCACGGCCGCCCCGGCAAAAAAACGGGGGGATCCCTGCAGGGGCTTTCCGGCCATATCCTCCCCGTCGACAAGAACTCGCACGGTATCGAGGGCCTGAATCGAGTCGAGGTCGAATACCTGCTTCGCCTCGGGATGATCGCCAAAGCGGGGATGATCCCCCGACAGCATGAGAAGGTTCTCCACCCCCAGCGCCGCGGCGCCGAGCAGGTCGGACTGCAGAGCCATGCGGTTGCGATCTCGGCAGGTCAACTGCAGAACCGGCTCGATCCCCTGACGCACCAGAAGGGCCGCCATCGCCAGGGGGGTCATGCGCATGTTCGCCCCCTGGTTGTCGGTTACATTGACCGCCGTCATCCCCTGAAGGGAGCGCGCCGTCTCCAGAGCATCCGAAGTATCGACCCCCTTGGGAGGGGCGATCTCCGTGGTAATCACAAATTGGCCGGCATTGAGCTGTTGTTCGAGAAGGGACATTATTAAACCAGTGGTCAGTGGTCAGTGGTCAGTGGTCAGTAGGCAGAATATTTCTAAAAGGCGTGATAAGTAAGGGGTAATGGGTGATCAGTAAAAACACCGCCTCACTCCTCACTCCTCACTCCTCACTTGATTTTACGCCTTCCAGGCTTGGGCACTTTGCCCCAGTTCTTGGGCGCGACGGTGCGGGCGAAAACCCCTTTGCGGCCCTGTTTTTTAAGGCGCTCGTAAATGAGGTGCCAGGCGCAGTCGATATCGCGGTCGGCTTCGCACTTGCCCTCCTCCATCCCCCCGCAGGGGCCGTTGAGCAGGCCCTTGGCGCAGTTGGTCACCGGGCAGATGCCGGCCGTCTCGTTGAG
>CALZIC010000373.1 GCA_945787285.1 uncultured Desulfuromonadales bacterium | reverse complement strand
CAAGGGGCAGCCTTCTGCCGACGCCGCCGTCGGCAACGCATAGAGAGGAGGGAGACGAGCTATGTGGGAAAAGAAACCTTTCCTCTTTTTGCTGATGGCGACCGCCGCCATCCTGGTCGGTACCATCATCACCATGGTCTTGCCCTTTGCCTGGGTCAACACCGAGGCTGACCGCATCGAATCGGTCACCCCCTACACCCCCCTGCAGCAGGAGGGGCGCGACGTTTACATCAGTGAAGGGTGCAACAACTGTCATACCCAGACGATACGTCCCCTGGTCGCCGAGGTGGTGCGCTACGGTGAATATTCCAAATCGGGCGAATTCGTCTATGATCGCCCCTTCCTCTGGGGGTCGAAGCGCACCGGTCCCGACTTGGCCCGCATCGGCGGCAAGTATCCCGACGCCTGGCATTACCAGCATTTTGATGATCCCCAGTCGATGATCCCCAAATCGAACATGCCGGACCACGACTACCTGCGCAAGAATATGATCGATCCCGAGTATGTACGGGCCAAGATGGAGACTCTCGGTTTTCCCTACACCGAAGAGCAGATCAGCGCCCTGGCCGGCAAGAATCAGCTCGACGCCATGGTCGCCTACATGCAGAAACTCGGCAGTGACATTCCCTGGCGACAGGCGGCCCAGCCTCTGGTCGTCGGCGTGGTGTCGAATCCCTTTGCCGGTGACGCCGCAGCGATCGAGGCGGGAAAAACCCTCTATGACCAGCACTGCGCCGCCTGCCACGGCACCGAGATGGAAGGGGACATCGGCCCCGAGCTGACCGACATGGGCATGGCTGACGAGGATCTCTACCAGGTGCTGTTCGAAGGGATCCCCGATGGCGGCATGCCGTCCTTAAATGGTCAACTTCATCAACTATCCCAAGGAGCCGTGATGGACTGGGCCTCTATCGCCTACCTGGGCATCACCTTCGGCCTGTTCGCCATCTTTGTGGTCATCGTTGTGCGCACCTACAGCAAGAAGCGCAAAACGACCCTCGAAGAGCCGAAGCACCGAATGCTTGAAGACGACTAATTCCTGACGGAGGGACGATTTATGTCTATGCTCGATAAAAACCAACAACCGAGCCACGATTTTGATGGTATCACCGAAAACAGGGTCAACAAGCCGCCGGCTTACTTCTCGCTCCTCTATTACGGTCTGATCGTCTGGGGTGTTGTTTTCATGGCCTATTACCTCTTCAGCGGCTGGAGCTCCGGGGGCGAATTCGAAGAGAAGATGGCCGCCCATCAGCAGCAGCTGGCCGAACAGAAACCGCCGCAGGCCGCCCTGCCTGCCGCCGTAGCGGCCAAACCGGCAGCGGCAGCGGAAGCGGTTGACGCGGCGAGGCTGTATGCTGAGAATTGCGCCATGTGTCACGGCGCGCAAGGAGAGGGGGGCATCGGGCCGGCTCTCAATACGGCCGGCTACAACTACGGCCGGGATAAGGACGAGGTTATTCTCAGCATCGCCGGGGGCCGCCCAGGAGGCATGCCCGGTTTCGAAAACCGTTTTTCCAAGGCAGAAACCGAAGCCGTGGCCGAATTCGTACTCTTGATGAAATAAGAAAAGTAGGGTGGGCTCTGCCCACCGGACCCCCGGCCACCAAGCTAGAAGCTGGTGGGCGGAGCCCACCCTGCGATATTCAAAGGCGTGGCCAGTGAACGGTACAAACCCATCGCGCGCACGTCACTTCTTACTCATCACCCATTACGCCATTTATCTCGAGTTTTTATAAGATGTCTGCAGGTCTGAAACTCCTCGGCCCCTGGCGCCGCGCCTTTCAGTGGGGCACCACCCTGGCACTGCTGCTGATCCCTTTTATCCGGGTCGGCGGCCAGAGCCTGCTGAGGGTCGATATCCCCTCCCTGACCCTCCACGCCTTCGGGCAGAACTTCCGCATCGACGAACTCTACCTTTTTCTGCTGCTCGGGCTGGCGCTGGTCCTCTTCTTTTTGCTGGTCACCCTGGCTCTGGGAAGAGCCTGGTGCGGCTGGGCCTGCCCCCAGACCACCCTCACCGATCTGGCCGAAGGGTTTGCCCGGCTGATCGGGGTGAGGGTAAGCGCCGGAGAAATGACGCCCCGCGCCTGGCAGAAGTTCTTGCTGCACCTCTTCTATGGCGCCCTGTCGCTGCTGGTTGCCGCCAACCTGGTGTGGTATTTTATTTCGCCCTACGACTTTTTCCCCCGCCTGTTTTCAGGGAACCTCGGGATCGGGGCCATGCTGACGCTGGCGGTTGTGGCGATAACCGTCTATCTCGACCTGGCCCTGCTGAGGCGCGTTCTGTGCAAGGAGTTCTGCCCCTACGGGCGGTTTCAGACGGTGCTGGTCGATCCCGGCACCCTGACCCTGCGCTTTCACCCTGACGAAGCGGATCGCTGCATCGGCTGCAGCGCCTGCGTCAAGGTCTGTCCCACCGGCATCGACATCCGCCGCGGCTACCAGGTCGAGTGCATCAATTGCGGCCGCTGTCTCGACGCCTGCCGGCAAGCGATGGCCAGAGAATACCAGACAGGGATCATTCGCTATACCTTCGGCACTGAAGGCAAGGGCCTCAAAGCCCTGCTCAATATGCGCATGCTGCTGGTGGCGACCGTGATGACCATCCTTGCCACAGCGCTGATCTATGGTGTTGCAGGCCGTCCAGAGGCCAGTCTTAAACTACGTGCTGGCGCCGTTGCGAGCAGAACCCTTGAGGATGGCCGGCAGGTCACCTTCTTCACCGGCTATCTGACCAACCGCCTTCGCCATGCCCAGGTGCTCTCACTCAAGGCATCGATGGAAGCTGGCGAGCCGCTTGAGATCAGGGGACCGGCCAGCGACATCCCCCTGAAAGGTGGGGCGAAGGAGCGCGTCAGCTTCGCCCTCGTGTCGCCGACACCTTCTCCGCAGGTCCCACTGAACGTTGTATTTACCCTGGTCAATGCCCATGGCAAGACTCTGGCCCTCGAGCCGGCATTCGTTACCGCAGTAAAGGATTAGCAGTATGAAACCCTCCTCCGGAATCAATCGATGGCCCCTGATGATCGCCTGCCTCGGCAGCCTCTTTCTGGTGTTCAGCTTCTGGTCCGCCTATCAGGCTGCAACCCGCAGCAGCGCCGTCACCGATCGTCACTACTACAGCCACGGCCTGCGCTATAATGATACGCTGGTCGAGCAGAAAGCCGCAGAATCATTAGGCTGGATGCCGACGGTTTCAGTCGATGGCCATACCGTGGAAGTGCGCCTGACCGACCGCGAGGGGCGTCCGGTCAGCGGATGCCAGGGGCATATCGTGCTCCTCGATGCCGGGGTCACCGTTCCACTTGCCGAAGACGATGCCAGCTTCTATAGGGCTGCGCTGACTCCCGGCCTGCAAGGGGAAGTTGCCGCCCGACTCGAGATCAGCCGCGACGGAGCGCGCATCAGCCGCAGGCTGATATTGAATCTCTGATTGTTAACCACAGAGACACCGGGGCACAGAAAAGAGACCTTAAAAAAGACCTTTCACCACGGGGAACACGGGGGACACGGGGAAAGGCAGGAAGAAAACCACCCCTTTTTAGGCACTTGTTTTCCTTCGGTCATCTTGTTAATAAAACACTTTAAGGGCAGGCCCTAAGGCTATAAAAGTACAAGGAAAAAATTTTGTGCATTTGATTTTCCCCGTGTCCCCCGTGGTAAAATCGACTTTGCTTTTTGAACCTCGAACCTGGAACCCCGAACCTTGAACGATGATTTTTGTCACCACTGCAGTCTGGCCATCCCCCCGGGGGAGCTGGTCACCGACCGGGTCGGAGAAACAGAGCACCGCTTCTGTTGCCAGGGGTGTCGCGGCGCCTTTCTGATCATCAACGGCG
>CALZIC010000372.1 GCA_945787285.1 uncultured Desulfuromonadales bacterium | reverse complement strand
AGGCCGAAGCCGGTTCCCGGCAGAATGATGATTGCTACCAGTGACAACCAGAAGAGTCCGTAGGATGTGAAGGCTATCGTCCCGAAGGTGTTGTTTTTTCGCCACTCCATCATGCCGGCGACGAGTTGGGCCGTTCCGCCATAAAAGAGCGCCATGCCGAGGATCATGGTGTCCATGGGGAAAAAGCCGGTATGCTGCAGGCTGAGCAGAATGAGGGTCAGGCCGAATCCGAGCAGGCCGAGTGGACCCGTAGTGCATGCGTTGCCCGCTGCCGTCGGGGAACGCCTTTTTTTTTCGGCAAGCTCTGGACCGCCGCCGTTCTGGTTGTCGGCCCTTTCCGCCTGCTGAGGATTGAGCCCTGGATCGATGTCCGCCGGCGGCTGTCCAATTTCGTTTTCCAGGGCAAAAACCTGCCTGGCGCAAGTGGCATCGGGGCCGGCCGCCTCGGCGGGATTGTGGGAGAGGGGTTCTTCAAGGCAGGGGGCGCAGACCTCAGGGCAGCGTGCCGCGAGTTCCTGGTATTTGGGGCAGGCCTGATGATGGGAAGAGCAGAACTGAATAATCATCCGGACATCGCTCGGAGAGATGTACCCGCATCCGATGTCGCAGTGGTCCTCGTTCTTGCAATAGAATGGGCACACAATCTTATTGGTCATAGCAATCCGATCGGGAGCAGGCCGGCCTGACGGGGCGAAGTCATCCGGTCGCCTGGTCCCTTTTCACAACTGGGAAGACATTGATTGTCCTTAATAGCAACCAGTGTACCAACCTTGAAGCGACTCCGGAATATACCTTCAAAGTGAAGTTAAAACAGTGTCTTGCGGCGGTCAGGTCGGTTGTCTCAGGGCGCCGTCGAAAGAGTGCATTTGCAGAATTGCAAAGGGAAATGCCCATTCGGAATCGGGCCAAAAGCTGGACCACGGCGCGCGCGGTGCCTGAGGTTGCTTGATATTACAGTGGTTTGAAGGGGGTTGGGGGCGTGCGGTTGGAGGTTTGCAGGGTTGCCAACGTCATGCTGGCCGATTTGCACTTCTGCAAGGGCGGAGCGCCCGGGCCGCGATCGGGCTCGGGTGCTGCTATATGTCTGAATCGATAAGTCCCGACCGGGCCATATCCTTTTCCCGCCCCCGAACTAGGAGTAGTCCTCTTTCTTGATCTCGTATTTCTTGAGCTTGCGGTAGATGGTCGCCATATTCATGCCGGCTTCCCTGGCGGCCATTTCGACATTCCCTTCGGCTTTTTTCAGCAGTCCGATCAAATAATTGGTTTCGAACCGCGCCAGGGCCGCCGAGTAGTTGTCGTCGCTCTCTGCCACCGGTTCAGGGGCCTCGTCGATCTCGATGAACTGGGCGAGCACCGTGTAGCTGATCCACTCGTCACTCTCGATCGCCATGCAGGCCTCGATGACGTTGCATAGCTGGCGGATGTTGCCGGGCCAGGCGAAATTGCAGGCCGCCTGAAACGCCTCGGGGGACAGGCCGCGGATCGTGGTGCCGAACTTCTCGTTCTGCAGCTTGATGAAGTGGGCGGCCAGCAGCGGGATATCCTTTTTCCGCTGACGCAGGGGCGGCAGGTGCACATTGACCACGTTGAGTCGGTAATAGAGGTCTTCCCGGAAGGTACCGGCCTTGACTTCCGCCATCAGGTCGGAATTGGTGGCCGAGATGATGCGGACGTTGACCTTGGTCGGCTTGGTGTCGCCGATGCGAAGGAATTCCTGTTCCTGCAGGAATCGCAGCAGGGTTTTCTGTACGTTCATCGGCAGGTTGCCGACCTCGTCGAGAAACAGGGTGCCCCCGTCGGCGGCCTCCAAAAGCCCCTGGCGATTTTCGGTGGCCCCGGTGAAGGCTCCCTTCTTGGTGCCGAAGAGTTCGCTTTCGAGAATCGATTCGGGGAGCGCGCCGCAGTTGATGGCGACGAAACGCTTTCCTTTGCGGGGGGAGTTGTAGTGCACCGCCTGGGCGATCAGTTCTTTGCCGGTGCCCGATTCCCCGGTGATCAGCACCGAGGTGTCGCGTATGGCCACCTTTTCAACCCGGTGCAGCAGGTCCTTGAGCTGCTCCGAGTCGCCGATGATGTTGTCGAAGTGGAACTTGCCGGCCAGCTCGTCACGCAGTTCGCGGTTCTCCTCGATCAGTTCGGTGGTTTTCAGGGCATTCTTGACCCGGTACAGCAACTCCTCCGGCTCGAAGGGCTTGGTCAGCATGTCGTAGGCCCCCTTGCGCAGCGCCTGGATCGACATGTCGACGGTGGCATGGGCGGTAATCATGATGATGGGAATCGAAGGGGCCTTCGCCTTGATCCGCTCAAGGACTTCGAGGCCGTCCATGCCGGGCATTTTGAGGTCGGTGATCACCAGGTCCCAGTCGCCGGCGCGAAAGTCCTCTACCGCTTCGAACGATCGGGTGTAGCCCTTGACCGCGTAGCCGCTGTCCATGAGGATCGCCTCCATCATGCGGCAGAGCCCCTCTTCATCGTCAATAAGCAGAATGCGCTTCTGCGCCATAGTTATCCTCCTCCCGGTTGATCGGCAAATGGATGGTGAAGGTCGTCCCGACACCGACCGAGCTTTCCAGGGTTATTCTTCCGTGATGCTGTTCAATGATCTGCCTGGTAATCGCCAGTCCCAGGCCGGTCCCCCGGGACTTGGTGGTGAAGAAAGGCTCGAAAATCTTTTCCATGTTTTCCGACGGAATCCCCTCGCCGTTGTCTTTAAAGCCGATCAGAATATGTCCTTGGCCGTCGAGGGACGTACTGACCACCAGTTCGCCCCCTTCGGGCATCGCCGCGCCGGCATTCAGGATCAGGTTGATCGCGACCTGGCGAAGCTGGTCGCCGTCGACCATGGCTAGCAGGGCGTCGCGAACAAAGTCTTTGTTCACGCTGACATGATGCATGTCGGTGTGGTTGGCGGCAAAATCGACGATCTGATCGAGCAGCTCATGGATGTCGGTCAGCTCCAGGGTCGGCTTCGGGGTTCTGGCGTAACTCAGCA
>CALZIC010000371.1 GCA_945787285.1 uncultured Desulfuromonadales bacterium | reverse complement strand
AGAGATCAAGGACTATTTCCACAAAACCTTCACCATCGACGAAAAACTCTACGAAACCCTCGCCTCAGATGCGGCCTTTTACCTGCGCGCCGAGCCGCTACGCCATCCGCTGATTTTCTACCTCGGCCATACCGCCACCTTTTACGTCAACAAATTGCTTATCGCCAAAATCATCGACCAGCGCATCAACCCCCGGTTCGAGTCGATGTTTGCCGTCGGCGTCGACGAGATGTCCTGGGACGATTTGGACGAAGCCCACTACGACTGGCCCGGCGTGGCGGAGGTCAAGGCTTACCGCGACCAGGTTCGCGAGCTGGTCGACGGCCTCATCGACACCCTGCCGCTGCAGATGCCGATCAGCTGGGACCACCCGTTCTATGCCGTCATGATGGGAATCGAGCACCAGCGCATTCACCTCGAAACCTCCTCGGTGATCATCCGGCGGCTGCCCATCGACCAGGTCCGGCAGCTTCCGTTGTGGGAGATCTGCACCGAAGCAGGCGAAGCCCCGCAAAACGAGCTGTTGCCGGTGGCCGGTGGCCAGGTGGTCCTGGGCAAGTCCAAAGACCATCCGCTGTACGGCTGGGACAACGAATTCGGCCGGCACACCTTTGACGTGCGGGATTTTTCCGCCAGCCGGTACCTGGTCTCCAACCGGGAATATCTGCCCTTTGTGCAGGACGACGGCTACCGGCGCGAGGAATTCTGGACCGAGGAGGGGTGGCGCTGGGCCGGCTTCGCTAAGGCCCGCCATCCACTGTTCTGGATCGAGGCCGGAAAGGGCTATCAGCTCAGGACCATGGCCAAAATCATCGATATGCCCTGGGACTGGCCGGTGGAGGTCAACTACCTGGAGGCCAAGGCCTTCTGCAACTGGCTGGGCCAAAAGACCGGCAAAGCTCTGCGTCTGCCTACCGAAGACGAATGGTACCGCCTGCGCGATCAGCACCAGATTCCCGACCAGCCCTACTGGGATGCGGCGCCGGGGAACATCAATCTCGAACACTGGGCCTCCTCCTGCCCGGTCACCCGCTTCCGGTTCGGCGAGTTCTACGATGCCATCGGCAACGTCTGGCAGTGGACCGAAACGCCGATCACCGGTTTCCAGGGGTTTGAGGTGCACCCCTACTACGACGATTTCTCGACCCCCACTTTCGATACTCAGCACAACCTGATCAAGGGCGGATCGTGGATTTCCACCGGCAACGAGGCGACCCGCGACTCGCGCTACGCGTTTAGGCGCCACTTCTTCCAGCATGCCGGCTTTCGCTACATCGAATCGTCGCAGCGGGTCGCCAGGCCCGAGGCGATGTACGAAACCGACACGGCGGTCTCCCAGTACTGCGAGGCGCATTACGGCCCGGACTATTTCGGGGTCGGCAATTTTCCGCTGCGCTGCGTCAACCTCTGCCTGGAGCATATGAGGGGCCGGCCCCGAAAACGGGCGCTCGATCTCGGCTGTGCGGTCGGCAGGGCGTCCTTCGAGCTGGCCAGGGCGTTCGATTCCGTCAGCGGAATCGACTTTTCGGCCCGCTTTATCCGCATCGCTTTTCAGCTGCAGGAAAAGGGGACGGTCCATTACCAACTGGCGGAGGAGGGGGACATCGTCTCCTACCACGAAAAACGCTTGAGCGACTTCGGCCTGGCGCCTGGCGAGGGTCGGATCGAGTTTTTCCAGGGAGACGCCTGCAACCTGAAGCCGCAGTTCAGCGATTACGACCTGATCCTGGCAGCCAATCTGATCGACCGCCTCTACGATCCGGTCAAATTCCTCTCCTCCATCCATGCAAGGCTCAATATCGGAGGGCTGCTGGTGCTCGCCTCGCCCTATACCTGGCTGGAGGAATTCACCCCGCGCGAAAAATGGGTGGGGGGATACCGCAAGGCCGGGGAGCCCTATCTGTCACTGGAGGGGCTGGGAGATCTGCTCGGTGAGCATTTCCGGATGATGGGGGGGCCTGAAGATATCGAATTTGTATTGCGCGAAACCGGGCGCAAATACCAACACACCCTGTCGCAGGCGACGGTCTGGGAGCGCGTATCATGACGCGGGGACAGCAGAGCAAATCCCGTCCCCTGCGGGCAGAAGACCGTGAAAAAGCCCGCAAACGCCTGGAGAAACTGGCCTGGCTGCTCGATAATTCGATTCCGATTCCGGGGCTCAACTACCGCATCGGCCTCGACGGTTTTCTCGGTTTTCTTCCGGGGTTCGGCGATACCCTTGGGGCGGCGCTCTCGAGCGTCATCCTCGCCGAGGCGTCCCGACTCGGGGTGCCCAAGGCGGTTCTGGTGAAAATGGCGGTCAATGTGGCCCTCGATGCCCTGCTCGGGGTGGTGCCGGTGTTCGGCGACATCTTCGATTTTGCCTGGAAGGCCAACCAGAAAAACGTGGAATTGCTCGAGCAGTATGTCGATCACCCGCGGGAGACGGTGTTCAGCAGCCGGTTGCTGGCCTGGGGCCTGGGAGTCGGCCTGGTCGGCTTCGTGATGTTTATCGGTTTTCTCTCCCTGCTTATGGTGCGGGGATTATGGGAGTTGGCGGCCGGGGGCGGTTAATTCCAATGGAGGGTCTATGCAAAGTGAAATGTTTCAACAGGAGCTGCTATGGGGGGTTGCCGCCTGGCGCCTGGCCCTGGCCGTTTTTCTGGTGTTTATCGGTTTTACGGTCCGCAAGATAATTTATGCCCTGTTTAAGGGGGCACTGTTCCGCACCACAAAAAAGACGGAAAATCGCTGGGATGACGAACTGGTCGCGCTGATGCCGGCCCCTCTGGGGGCGGTCGTGGTGGTCATGCTCTGGCAGGGGGCGGCACGCATGCTTCAGCTGCCCGATGAGCCGGCCGGAGTGCGCCTCTACCTGTTTCAGGGGCTGCAGGTGGCGCTGATTGCCGCCATTTGCTGGTGCGGGCTGCGCGCTGCGCCTGGTCGACGTGGCCTCCAATGCCCTGGCGCGGCTGTCCAAGGGGACCGAATCGAGGCTGGATGACCAGCTGATCCCGCTCCTTCGAAAAACGATCAAGGTGGCCGTGGTCACGGTGGTTGCGATCATGGTGATCCAGAATCTCGGCTATTCGGTAACCAGCCTGGTCGCCAGTCTCGGGGTCGGCGGCCTGGCCCTGGCTCTGGCGGCCAAGGATACCATCGCCAACGTATTCGGCTCCCTGGTCGTCTTCACCGACCGCCCGTTTCATGTCGGCGACTGGGTGGAGGTCGCCGGCATCGAAGGGACGGTGGAGGAGGTCGGGTTTCGCACCACCCATATCCGCCGCTTCGACAAGTCGGGGGTGACGGTGCCGAATTCCACCTTCTCCTCCAACCCGATCATAAATCACTCACGGCGTCCTATCCGGCGCATCAAAATGACCCTCGGGCTCTCCTACCAGACCTCGGCCGGGCAGATGCGCGGGTTTCTGGAGAAAATCCGTAAGTTGATCCGCAACCATCCGGACATCGACCAGGGGTTCAATTTCGTTTACCTGACCGAATTCGGCGACTCAAGCCTCAACCTGCAGGTCTACTGCTTTACCAAATCCACCGTGTGGACCGATTTCCTTGCCGCCCAGGAGGATTTACTGCTCAGCATCATCGATCTGGTCGAGGAACACGGCCTGGAGATCGCCTTTCCGAGTCGGACCCTCTATCTGCGCGAAGAGGCCTGGGAGAGGGGATTGCCGAAAAATCCCGGCCTCGCCGGACCACCGGGGGAAGGACCTCTTTAAAAAGACCTGCAGATGTTTTCATTTGGCGTCAAAAAAGGGTATGATTCACGAAAATCATCCCTCGGGAGCGAAACATTCCAACCACTATGTGTACCGATTCCAAAATAATCACCGGCAAGCCTCTACTGCGCTGGGCCCTATTCTTCACCGGGGTTCTCGGAACCCTATTGGGGATTCTCGGGATCTTCCTGCCCCTGCTTCCCACCGTGCCCCTGCTGCTGCTGGCGGCCGCATGTTTCGCCAGAAGTTCCGATCGGTTTTACCGCTGGCTTCTCGACCACAACCGGTTAGGCCCGATGATCAGCGGCTATCTCGATGGATCGGGGATTCCCCTGCGCGCCAAGATCATGGCCATTGCTCTTCTCTGGTTGAGCATCACCTTGAGCGCGTTCTTTTTTGTCCCGCTGGTTTCGGTCAAATTCCTTTTGTTTGCCATCGCCATAGGCGTGACCATTTATCTGGTGCGTTTGCCGCTCCTCGAATAACCCCGAGCGGCCGTTATAAAACGCATTCGGGGCGTTGGCATCAGCCAACGCCCCGAATGCGTTTAGAGCTTTTTGAAAATGGTTTTGCTTGTCCTGAATTCGTGAGTTGGGTAGTGCATGGCCTTGTTCCCCTCACACCTAACGCCTCACTCCTTACGGATTCAGGCTATTTGAGCAGGTAGCCGCCGACCCAGTTCTTGGAAAACTGGAAGGCGGTCCGCCCGCAGCGCTTGCTCTTGTCGTGGGTCCACTTGATGGCCGCCTGCTCCAGTTCCTTGGACCAGGGGATGGTGGCATTCAGCTCGCGGGCAAAGCGCTCGATGCACAGACGAACCGCTTCGACGTAGCGATCCTGGGTGAAGACGTGGAACGGAACCCAGAGTCCGAAGCGGTCGGAGAGAGAGACCTTCTCTTCCAACGCCTCGCTCTGCTGCAGTTCGCCCTTGACGTACTTGCCGCCGAGGTGGTCCCCCTCGTACTCGGGAAGCAGGTGCCGGCGGTTGGAGGTGACGTAGATCAGCACGTTCTCCGGCGCCGAGTAAACCGAGCCGTCCAGCGCGCTCTTGAGCATCTTGTAGCTCAGCTCGCCGACTTCGAAGGTCAAATCGTCGCACAGCAGGATAAAGCGGTACGGCTCCTTCTCCACGGCGGTGAAG